>JAKQBU010000464.1 GCA_029573975.1 Planctomycetota bacterium | reverse complement strand
CCTGCCGGTTCCACCGTAATCATAGCCGAACCCTTCCAGCCCTTCTCCTTCCTCTGCGGCACCATCGCCGTAGTCCTGCTGTTGCTGGCCCTGCTGCTTACCGTCGCCGTCGTCCTGCACGTCCCCTTCCTGATCGCCGGCGGCATATTCGGTAGCGACATCATCAATGACCTGAACCAATTCTTCGGCGACAGCCATTGGCCCCCCCTGCTCATGAAATTCGGCTTATGGATTTCCGGCGTCTTCCTTCTCATCGTGGCTCTGTTTCTGGTTCTGGCCCGCCGCAATAAAGGCCCCAGACATATCATTCGTACCATCACCGGCTGTATGGGTCTAATGATTACCCTGGCAATTCTATACAGTTCGTTACAGGTGCTTTCCCCCGGCAGCTATTATCAGGACCGGCTTCTGCCCATCTACAGCCAATTGGAACAGCATCAGATCAGCGCTGCTTTGGATGGATTGTTTCAATTGACGGATGATGAGGCGTTGATTATAGGGGCTGTCATTTGCCTTGCTTCTATGACCATCCTCGGCTGGCCCGCCAAGCGGAACCTGCAAACTCTGCCCACTCCGCCCGCAACACCCGAACGAATGGAAGGAGAGCTAAAATGATCGCTTTAATAGGACCAGTAGGACCAATAGAAATCATATTTATAGTAACCTTGATGATTGGGATCCCCGCGGGAGTCATACTGCTTATTGCCATCTTACTGCTCGCCAGGCCTGCCAAACGAAATCTGCCAACCCTGCCCACCCCACCCGCGACGCCCGAACCGAAAGAAGGAGAATAAAATATGGAAATGGCTCCCACTCATACCTTTAATTTTATCTTTATTGGGGTAATGCTTATTCTTGCCTTTCTGGTAATCGGAGGGATTGTACTGATCGTTATCAAAGGCGGTAAAGTTGGCCGCCGGATTCTGGCCGGAATAGGGATTGGTATTGTTGTTTTGGTTCTTCCTGTAATGTGGTATAGAGGTTCTGCTGTCATAAACGAGCCGGCTCATGTACAACTACAACCTCCGCAGCCCATTCCGGCTTCGACGAATATCACCCCCCCCATCTGGATGCCCGGCATGGAAAATGAATTCACCGCCAGTAGCTATGCCTCCCCCCTCTCCGCCGCCCAGGCCCTCGCCCGGCAAGCAGAACCTTTCCTGTCCCAACTGAATCCTCAAAAACTTATCATTACCGGCAATATACCCTCCACACTCTTAATTCCCATTTCAACCGTTATACAAAACCATCAAACGAGTGCATACCCGGTAGAAATTGGTGAAAATATTAATGTAAATAACTACTTACAAGATCATAACGGTGAAATAATTTTATCCATCGATGTAACCTTGCAAGATCCGATTATCACGGAAGGGAAACCGCCCCTACTTATTCCTCCTTCCGTTGAGCACGGAACCATACGGATGGCAATTCATACCCCTGAAAAACAACAAAATTTTTCCGCGGAATACGTTGACAGATTGTGGGTGGACAATTTCGCCGAATTCCTCAACCGTGCACCGAGCATCCATTGGATTCTGGCTCGTTCGCAAACCTCCTGCACCAGCGAGGCCCAGGCCCGCCAGGAGGCCCTCCGGGACGCCCTCCAGCAATTACAAGGCCGCTATCTGGTCGAGGTTGGTGGGAAAGGCCCCGTTGCCCTGACCGAATCAGATATCACCAACGGCAATTTCATCGTGGACCGTTTCACCCAATCCCTGGCAGGTTCCGCCACCCCCATCTGGCGGGAAGCCATCCTGATCGATGCCTCCCCCAACAAAATCGCCCAGGCCGCCAGCAAAACCACCATCGCTGCCACCCAAACCCGCAAAAGCTGGGCCGGCAAGGGCCTCTCCCTCCTGGGGATGCTAGCCCTCATCTGCCTGGTCTATGGCTTCCTGAACCTGGCCACCCGCGGCTACTACACCTGGGCCTTGCGGATTCTGGCCGTGGTCCTCCTGGCCGCCGGCCTCCTCGCCCTGCTGACTTTTTCCTGAAATCCCAGCAATTCCCGGTTTCTACCGTTGACATAACCCTTCAAAATCACTATAGTTTCCCCCATAAAACGTACTGCTTTTACTGCGTTTTAGGATACTTTGTTTGTGTTTTTATATACGTTTGCTTAGGTTTTCCTGCTTTAACAAAACCAAAAACACAAACATAAGTGTTTGGCCTTAAAGTATTTGCCGAAGTGGCGGAACTGGCAGACGCGCGGGATTCAAAATCCCGTCCTGGCAACAGGGTGAGGGTTCAATTCCCTCCTTCGGCAGTCCCATTTTTACCGAAAAAACACGGTTTTTCATTTAAAAACGCAGTCTTTGAGCCATTCTGATTTTCAGCCATATGTCCGTTAATGTTCGCCGAAATTGTCGTTTTTTCGCGGGTTTTGGCAAGGGATTTGGCAAAGTTTTTTTCCGGCATTTCCGGGGGTGTTATCGTGTCATAGGTTCCGGTCTTTTTCTGTGATTCCTGTTTGAGTTCAGCTGTTAGACTGGGTAATTTGGCAATGGCGTCTTCCAGTTGTCCAACAAAGGAATGGCAGTAAACATTATATGTCGTCCGGAAATCCGAATGACGGAGCAAATCCATCGCGTTTCGGGGTGAAACGCCGCAGCTGGCAAGAATCGACGCAAAACTATGGCGGGTCGAGTGAAAACATATTTTGCCCGCCCCTGTGTCATCGGGATTGATTCCCGCCGCCAGTAAATCCGCCCTAATCATTTCCGATTCGTGCCGATGTCCAGGAATATCGAACACACTGGCATTTGGCAATTTGTTTTCACAAAATGGCCTTAGATTCTCAACCAGTTCCGGCGATAAGGGCAAGACGCTTTCCTTTTTGCTCTTGGTGATTTCTCCCCGAACAGTCAATAATCCCCGCTCAAAATCGAAATCAGATACCTTCAGCAGTCTTAATTCTTTTCGGCGATAACCGGTTAAAATTGCGGTCAAGTAAATCAAAAAACGTTCCTTTCCAGTCAAGTTATTGATTGTTTTTTCAGATTTCTTTGTGGTAGCCAACAGTTTTTGAATTTCTTCAACTGTCATCGCCCTCCGCTTAATGGCTTCACCTTTATTGATTTTCAAAGGTTTCAAACAGGCCAGCGGATTTTCACTGGTAATCCGCCTTTGTATTCCCCAACGGACAAACTGGCGGGCCGCCTGGAGATAATAATTGGCGGTTTTGGCCGAAAGAGGATTTTCCCCCTGCCGATACCCATCCAGACAGTGTTCCACTTTGGCCGGGTTTATATCGGTCCAGAACATAAATCCGCAGTCCGTAAAAAGGGTTTTCGCCCGCTGATATTGTTTTTCAGCATAATCTTTGACGCACCCCTGCCGTAATAATGATTCCCGAAAATCGTCCAAGTGTTCACTCAAAGGTTTACCGGCTGCCTTCCGGGGTGTTGCGGACGTTGGCGCACTCGTATTCCAGGGCGGCCAGGGCGTAACGCATGGAGGATCCGTTCGGGGTTGGGGTCGGCAGCGGGTTTGGCTTGGGTTTACTATCAACCAGACGGTGGGCAATATCGTCCGGTAAATTGGCAATGGATATTTCAGCCGGTGACATGCCTGCCATCCAGTCGTAGAGCGTGCCACGCACTGGATGGGTACTGCCTGGATAGACTACCTGACCCCCCTTACCACCGGGATCAGTATCTGCTCCGATTTGTGGGGTAATCAGGGAATCCAGTATCTGCCCGCCTGGAATCCGTCGGAAGACTGGCAGAAGCTGGAAATGGAATTTCCCTGTTTTTCGGAAAATATGACGCCAGCATCAAAAGCTCTTCGACCCCTTGTTATGGGGGAGCCAGAGCTGCTTTTGGAAGTCCATATCGAATTTTAGTGGTTCCGTTAAAAGTTCTTACCTTTCGTCTCAAAATAATAGTCAGCCAGCAAGGAAGCGCCTTTGACAGAAGATTGTTCCTGGAAGACATAGTCGCAATCACGCATCCAGATTTTTTTAGCGCGAATCAGGGCGGGAGTTGCCGAGCCGCCGGTTAAATGGATGGTACTATGCAATGGGACATGTGCGGCTACTTCGTCCAGGTTTTCCTTGTGATATTGGCAGTTTCCTTTGACCATAGCGCCCAGCAGTCTTTCGCGGGTGGTTTCCAGGTTCAGTTTGGAAAAAGAAGCAGTTAATAGTTCGGTACTGTATCGGGAACCGGATAAATAGGGGATATAACTCTCCTGCTGGCCGCCTTCCAGGTAGGCATCGATAGCCTCGTTGAGATAATCGTTATAAAATCTTTCCGGTGGCATATCCGGGCAGAAATTGCTGTGAAACCATTCCAGGGCCTTGCCGCCGGTGTTCAGCACAAAAAAGGTCAGCCACAGCCCGGGCAGGACCTGGGTGCGGATGTTGTAGTTGGGCGAGGGGATGCAGCGATCGACACAGGTGGCGGTGATTTCACAGGTGCCGTTGATATTGCTGATCTCGCCGGGATGAATGATATCGCCGGAAAAGGCCGCCAGGACCGCATCATTGCCACCGATGAGGACGGGAATGCCGGATTTCAAGCCTAATTCATTGGCAGCCTGTTCGGTCAGGCCGCCGGGACTGGCATAGGTGGGCATCAGGGGCGGCAGTTTATCGAGCACGCCAAATTCGTTGGCAATGTCAGCATTCCAGGTCATATCATTCACGAAGGTGTTGTACAGACAGGAGAGGGAGGCGGAGGTCGGGTCCATGGCGAATCGGCCGGTCAGGCGCTTGACCATGAAGGTATTGGAATGGCCGAAGATCGCCGTCTTCTGAAAAATGTCCGGATAATTCTCTTTGATCCAGAGAATGCTCGATAAGGAACAGCCGCCGGACACCGGCAGATTGGCGGTTTGCTCGAGCAGGTACTGTTCTCCGAACCGTTGGCGGATGGCGACGGACTGTTTTCCGGAACGGCCGTCCATAAAAAGAACGGCGGGCAGTAAGGCCCGGCCGTCCTGGTCCATTGCTGTCAGGCCCGGCGTGGTACCGGAGAAGGAGATCAGCCCGATTTGTTTACGCGGCTCGGGAATGCTTTTACAGACCTCAAGAAAGGTGTTCCACCACTTTTCCGGCTCGATATCCGCTTTCCCTCCGCCGTAGTTGTTGATGGGGTATCCTTTCTGGACCTGATGCAGAAGCTGCATCTCTTCCGAATAGACCGCCAGCTTCATACTGGTCGTTCCGACATCGACGGCTAGAATATTCATGAAAGAACTCCGATGGTTTGCAGATTTTTTTTCAGGGTTTCAGTTTGCTCAGCGGTCAGGGAAAGCAGGGGCCGGCGCGGTTCTCCTCCGAAGTAGCCGGCCAAATCCATGGCCGCCTTGACACCGGCGACCCCGAAAGAGCCGGAAACGGCCTGGTTGGCTTGCACGATTTTCTGGTGCAGGGAACGAGCCGGTTCGATCCGGGCCTGATGCGTCAACTGATACAATTCGCAGCAGATTTCCGGAAAGGCATTGGCCAGGGACAAGACGCCTCCTATCGCACCCAGAATCAAACTGGGAAAGAAATCATTGGCGGAACCGGCCAGGATGACAAATTCTTTGCCACGGGCACTGTCCAGATAGGTATCCTTATTGCCGGAGGAGGTATCCTTCATGCCGGCGATATTAGGATGAGCCGCAATCTCGGCCACTACCTTAGGTGATATGGTGATGGCGGTGAAGCCGGGGGCATTATAGAGCAGGACCGGGATGGGAGAGGCGTCAGCCACCTCCTGATAATACCGGATCAATACGGCATCGGTCATCTGCTTTTTGAAGTAATGAGGAGTCAGGACGCTGGCAAAGTGGGCGCCCAGTTCGGCCACCTGTTCGGTTCGCCGGATGGTCTCTTTGGTGGATTCCGCCCCCGCCCCGGCCATGACGACCTTGTTTTGGGCGGCAGAAACGATCGTTTTCAACACCTCTTTGCTTTCCTCGAAGTTCAGGGCCTTGCTCTCCCCGTTGCTGCCGAGGGCGAAATACCCCTGCAAAGGTGAGGCATTCAATTTCGCAATATTTTCCGCCAGTCGCTCGAATGCGATTTCATCCTTCACAAAAGGAGTGGTAACGGGAGCGAACACCCCCGTTAATTTTTGCCGTTTGTCCATAGTTTTACTCTCCAGCCTGGCCGTACATGTTATACCAACCATTCGTCGATGGGCAGGCCCACATCCTCGGCCATACCTTTCAGATTCATCATCACATCTTCGGGCAACAATATACCGTGTTTCCGGTTATATTCCAGTTTTTCCCATTCCATCTCGCCGGGCAGATAGATCCGGTCGGAGCCTTTGGCTTTGGGTGCGTTTTTGATCTCCCGGATCAGGGTATCCATCCGTTCTTTAAACAGGTCAATCGGAATCATGGCGTTAATATCAATCGCGATCATGGACTGGGAAAGATTTTCCGGTATCGACGGATCGCCCAGCAGCCAGGGCCGAACCTGCCGCAGCATCCCGCCGCCGGATAACAGGCTGGTAAGAATATCCACCATCAGGGCCAGTCCATACCCCTTGTGGCCGGCCATCGGCAGCATCGCCCCGATATGCGGATATAAACCGGAATTCGTAGTCGGCAGACCATCGGCATCGACATACCAGTCGTCGGGAATGTCTTTTCCCATCTTATGAGCGGCTACAATCTTGCCGGCTGCGACCTTACTCAGGGCCATATCCAGTAGAATCGGTTTTTCTTGGCCGGCCGGTACCGCATAGGCGAGCGGGCTATTGCCCATGATCGGTCCTTTGCCACCGGGAACGGCCATAATCGGAGTACAACCGCTCATGGCCAGGCCAAACATATCCTGTTTCATGGCCATCGAGGCATAGTATCCCAGAGCGCCACAGTGGCTGCCGTTACGAAGGACCGCATAGCCAATCCCGGCTGAGCGGGCTTTTTCGATCGCCCGTTCCATCGCCCGGTAACAGGAAATCATACCCATCACACCCTTGCCATCCAGACAGACCCAGCCGGGCCCTTCCTGGAGCACTTGTATCGGTGCCTGTGCGAGCAAACCCCCTTTTTCGATCCGCTGCAGGTAACGACGCAGACTCACCACGCCGTGGGAATGCACTCCCATCTGATCAGTCGTCACCAAGACCTCGGCGGCAACCCGGGCATCCGGTTCGGACAGGCCCCGCCTCCGCATGGCCTGGACACAAAAGTTTTTTAGGGTATCCGGCCGTATCCGTTTATTGGTTGTAATTCCAGTTTCACTCATCCATGGTTTCCTGATTACTTGGGGGAATGGGTCATGATCTTTTTCAAATCCGGGAGGGTAATTTGCACAGTGGGCGGATCGCCCAGTTCGGCAACAATCCGATCCGCTTCGGTAAAATCCTCATCGACAGTATAGCTGCTCACCGTAACCAGGCAATGCATCCCGGCCTCTTTGGCAGCCAGCAGGCCGTTGCGGCTGTCTTCAACCACCAGGCATGCTCGCGGATCCAGTTGGAGCTGACGCCGGGCCAGGTTATAAATCTCTGGGTCGGGTTTCTTTTTTGAAACGATGTCACCAGCCAGGATGGTAAAACTCTTCCGTCGCTCCGGGCCGAGCATTTTTTCCACGACCATGGTAACCGCCCTTTCGTTGGAAGTGGAACACACCGCCAGCGTGATATTCTCCGCCAGCGCTTCGTCCACCAGGCGTTTGACGCCGGGCCGCAGGGGCAGTTGGCCGCTTTCGATGATCTGCATAAATAGATCGGTTTTGAGTTTGTGCAGCTCCTTGATCAGTTCATCCTTGTCACCGGCATTGTCCGGCCAGCCATACTGATCGAAATAGGCCCGCATACGCTCCTTACCGCCGGCCACTTTCAACAGCTCGCCGTAGAGGGGCACATCCCACTCGAAATCGTAGCCCTTCCGGGCAAAGGCCCGGTTGAAGGCAACGCGGTGGCCGTCTTTTTCCGTGTCCACCAGCACACCGTCACAATCAAAAATTAATGCTTTCAGTTCTGCCATGATAAAATTCCTCGCTTACTTGGCCTTGTTCTGCGAGCCGAACCATATGATTTTTTCTGCTACCTCTTTTTTGATTCGCTCAAGCTGGGCCCCTAGCGGTTTCAACGGTTCATATTCCTTTTTCGCCAGATGATATTCCACAAAACTGTCGATAAACGCATATTTGATTTGCGTGGAGATATTGACCTTCGCACAGCCCAGAGCAATACATTTCCGAAAAACTTCGTCGGACAGGCCCGTCCCACCATGGAGGGCAATGGGAACACCAGTACGGGAGGCAATAGTCTCCAGGCGGTCAAAGGCAATCTTCGGTTCACCCTTATAGATGCCGTGGGCGGTCCCGATGGCCGGCGCGAACACCGCCAGGTCCAGCTCCTTGCAGAACGCCACTGCCTTGTCCGGATCGGCCAGTTTGGCGTTTTCGTCGGCGACCACGATATCCTCTTCCACGCCGCCGATTTCCCCCATCTCCGCCTCGACACTGACCCCGGCCTTTTGGGCCATCGCCACCACCCGTTTGGAATCCGCCAGATTCTCTTCGAAGGGTTTGGCGGAGGCGTCAATCATCACCGAGGTCCAGCCGGCGTCGATGCAGTGCTGAACGAAGGCAACTTCCTTGCAGTGATCCAGGTGCAGGGCGACAGGAACCGGCGAATTCGCCGCCAATTGACGAACCCAGGTAACAATCACAGGGGCACTCCAGAATTTGACGGTCTTGACCGA
>JAKQBU010000040.1 GCA_029573975.1 Planctomycetota bacterium | reverse complement strand
TTGAATCGTGGAACCGGCGGCGGTACCAGGAGATGGGGCTGGCGGAGGATTTTGTCCAGGACAATGTGTCGTTTTCCCAACGAGGAGTGCTGCGGGGCCTGCATTTTCAAAATCCCCAGGCCCAAGGCAAACTGATCCAGGTTTTACAGGGGGCGGTTTTTGACGTGGCGGTGGATATCCAGATTGGCAGTCCGACCTTCGGGGACTGGGTGTCGGTGGAACTAACCGAGCAGAATCACCGGCAACTGTATATCCCGGCCGGTTTTGCCCATGGTTTTGCGGTGGTGAGTGAAACGGTGATTTTTTCGTATAAATGTACCGATTATTATAATCATGCGGCAGAGGGCGGGGTTCTGTGGAACGATCCGGATCTGGGTATCTGCTGGCCGGTCCGGGAGCCTCTGTTATCCTCCAAGGACCGTACGTATCCCCGGCTGAAAGATATCCCGGCGGACCGGCTGCCGCATTTTGAGAAGTTGCCATGATAAAAAATATTTCTCAGGTTGCCATTTTGGGAGGCAAGGGGATGCTGGGGAGTGATTTGGCCATATTCTGTGAAAAAAAAGGGTGGAATATCGCGGTTTTCGACCGGCCGGAATTCGATATCTGCAACCCGGAACACCTCCGGACGATTATGAAAGATTATGAAGTAATTGTGAATTGCGCCGCTTATACCAATGTGGAAAAGGCCGAAAGCGAGACAGACCTGGCCTATCAGATAAACGGGGAGGCCGTGGGGCGGCTGGGGCAAATGGCAAAAGAGGCTGGGAATTGGGTTCTGCACATTAGTACGGATTTTGTTTTTGACGGGACCAAGGACGGTTTGTATGACGAAGCAGACCCGCCGAACCCGATCAGCGTTTATGGCAGGAGCAAATGGATGGGGGAGCGGCTGTTGGCGGAAAGCGGATGCCCGTATTGTCTGGTACGGGTGCAGTGGACCTATGGGGCCGGGGGGACGAATTTCGTTACCAAGTTGATCGCGGCGGCGGGGAAGAATCCGGCACTCAAAGTGGTGGAGGATCAGATTGGGTCTCCCACCGCCACGACCGAGGCGGCGAAAGCTATCTGCAATCTCATCGAAAAACGGGCGGAAGGATTGTTTCATTTTGCCAGTGAGGGGTATGTGAGCCGCTATGAGATGGCAGAGTTTGTTTTTCGGAAGCTGGGGATAGCCGTTTCGCTGGTCCGCTGTAAAACCAGCGAATTTCCGTGTGCGGCGGCCCGGCCGCTGAACAGTTGTTTTGATTGCCGGAAAATCAAAGCCGTGCTGGACGAGGCCATCCAGCCGTGGCAGGTACCGTTGGAACAATTTTTAAAGAATGTATGAGGAAAATATGAGGAATCTATTAGTAACCGGCGGAGCAGGATTTATCGGGAGCAACTTTGTGCAGATGGTTTTGCAGGAGCACGAAGATTGCCGGGTAGTCAACCTCGACAAGCTGACCTATGCCGGCAATCTGGAAAATCTGGAAGGATTTCTCGACCATCCGAACCACACCTTTGTACGAGGAGACATAGGCAATGGGGAACTGGTCCGAACGCTTCTGAAGGAGCATGCGGTTGAGGCGATTGTCCATTTTGCGGCGGAAAGCCACGTGGACCGTTCGCTGGAGGGGCCGGCGGTATTTATTGATACCAATGTGACCGGAACCTTGAAGCTGCTGGAGGCGGCCCGGGATTATCCCTTGAAGAAATTTGTACAGGTATCTACCGATGAGGTGTATGGCTCGCTGGGAACCGAGGGGAAATTTACCGAGAGCAGCCCCATCCAGCCCAATTCGCCCTACTCGGCCAGCAAGGCGGCGGCGGATCATCTGGTGCGGGCGTTCGGGCATACTTGGGGATTGCCTTATAATATCACCCGCTGTTCCAACAATTACGGACCGTATCAGTTTCCGGAGAAGATGCTGCCGCTGATGATCAACAATGCCCTGCATGACCAGGAACTGCCGGTGTACGGGGATGGGCTGTATGTCCGGGACTGGCTGTATGTGTATGACCACTGCACGGCGATTTGGAAGGTTTTAACGGAAGGCCGGGCGGGCGAGGTGTATAATATCGGCGGCGGCAATGAAAAAACAAATCTGGAGATCATCGGAATCGTTCTGGAACGATTGCAAAAACCGAAGACCCTGATCCGGCATGTAAAGGACCGTCCGGGTCACGATCGCCGTTATGCCATTGACGCCACCAAGATTATGACTGAGCTGGGATGGAAACCTTCGGTGACGTTTTCCCAGGGACTCGCCAAGACCATCGAATGGTATTTGACGCATGCGAAGTGGCTGGAGCGGGTGGTATCCGGGGATTATGAGAAATATTACCAGGAGATGTATTCCGGGCGCTGATTGGCGGCCAGGGATTCGGCAACCGCAGCCAGGGAGAGTTGGGAATGCCGATCAGGTCAGTGTGGGCAGGGCCAAGGCATAGAAGAGGTTGGCCAGGCCGTGGAATAAAACCGGAGCCACCAGCGAACGGGTGTAAACCAAAAGCCAGCCGAAGACCAGGGCGGGAAAGAAGGTAAGCAGTGCTGGTATCCCTCCTGCCTGGAGTACATGGAACAGGGCAAAAATCAAAGCAGAAATGAGAATGCCGATTCCCTGCCATACACGCGGATGGCGGGCTGAGAGGTTGGTCGGCAGCTGCTGCAGCCGGCCCAGCACATAGCCGCGGAAGAAAATTTCCTCGGCGACCGCCACATAGAGGAACTGATACAGAAGCCAGGGGAGCCAGCCGTCCCGGGGGATTTGGTTTATGGCTGGCAGTCCCAGGCCCAGCCATTTCCACAGGGACAAAAGAACATACGTGAGGGGGAAGACCATCAGACAGGCCAGCGAGAGGATTTTGAGGGAAAAGCCGAGGGGACTCAGGATTAGCCCCAAATCCCGCCGGTTGCGACCGCGCAGAATCGTCGGAATCCCTGCCGCGGCTATCCATAGAACCGGAATACTCCACCAGTGCCAGCGGGTGGGAAATACCAGATTGATACAAACCAGGCAACCAGCCGCCGCGGCTATCACTATCGCGAATTCTACCATGTCGGTGAAAGCCGCCTGCGTATCAGGCTTTTCATCCGTTACCGATGTTTTTTCTGAGGATTGCAAGATCAATCATCCGATTCTTCCACGAAAATCACTTTGCTGAAAAATGGCCGGATTTCGGTATTTCATTCCGGTATAGTACTGATTCACCTCTATGCTGTTGGGGACTCTTTATTCACCCATTCTTTGAAGATAATACACCTGGCTGACCGGAGCAAGGGCCGCGCCGATGGGACGGACGAACTCCGCAATGACCATGGCGACAGCCGCCAGCGGGGTGGGCGGGACATAAATGATGTCCCCTTCCTGCAAGAGGACATTTTTGCTGGTATCTCCCCGCTGAATCATGTCTTTGTATTTGATTTCAAATATCTTGGGTTTGACATTCGGATCGGCGGAAGGGCGGACGATCTGGATTTTATCCGTCCAGCCGGTCACCTCCGGATTGGCTTCGGCAATCGCGGTCAAGGGAGTATCACGCCCGGTAAATACTTTGGCGCCAGGGGTACGGACTTCACCCACGATATAATACACCTTGCTTTTGAAAACGGTAACCCGGACCTCAATCGGATCCTCTCCTTTGAGGGAATAGAGCGAAACGGCTTTCTCCTGCAGCATATCCGCCACCATTTCCGGGGTTTGACCGGCTACCTTGAATACCCCCAGATTTTCGAAGGCCACCCGGCCGTCCGGCCGTATCCGCTGCCGCTGGAGGTTAATTTCGGGAATTTTGGCGGCATGGATCTCGATTTCGTCCGGCGGCTGCAAGACATACTGTTCGGCCGTCACATCCTGCTGGTAGGGTTTCACGAAGGCTTCAATATCTTTTGCCGAAGACGAAAAACAACCGGAAAGACCGGCAAGAACCACCAATAAACTCAGCATCTGCAACATGCGGGCTGGCTTCATACGCGACTCCTTACTATACGCTAAATTTGTAACAGCGAACCACTGAAAAAGACTAAACTGTAGTATAATCGATTTTACCATCGTTTGTCAAGACGGAAGAATGACGGCACTATAAAATCTAAGTATATTTCTAGCAGAAGGTTAGATAGAAAACCAGCCGACCGTTATGTGAGGCGGGAAAAAACTTATAGCCAGGAAGCTGCCATCGGACGGCAGGCCATCCCTGGGACTGTTCCCAGGAGGCAACGCAGAATCCAACGGATCTAAAGTATTCAGAACGCAAAGCCCGATAATAAAAAAGAGATGAAATCGGCTGGACAGTGTGTCAAAGCGAACCTACTGGAAAAGAAGAAATTGGAAAAAACCACGGGAATCATGATGGGAATCTTGCTGCTAGCAACGGTGAGCCATGCCGGGGCAGGAGTTTATTATGTCAATGGCGGTACGGGAAATGATCTCTGGGATGGCAGTTCCCCCCTTTTTCAGAGCGGGACTATCGGTCCCAAGGCCACCCTGCAAGCCGCGATGGATGCAGCAGGGGATCAGGATACCATACGGGTGGCCGACGGAAGCTATAGCGGCGCGGGCAATCGGGATCTGTATTCCCAGGGGAAGGCCCTCACCCTCCAGAGCGAAAACGGTCCGGATGCCTGTCTAATCATTCCGGCAGGCAGCCCGGCCGAACCGCATCGGGGTTTTTATCTGGATAGCGACTGCATTCTGGAAGGATTCACCATTCGCAGCGGATATGCCTGGGGCGGCGGGATCTATTGCGTCAACAGCAGTCCCATCCTCCGGAACTGCGTTTTGCAGGGAAACTCCAGTCAGGGAAAAGGAGGCGGCCTGGCCTGCGATCATGCCAGAGTGCTGCTGGAAGGCTGTGTGATCCGCCAGAATACCGCCAACGATGGGGGCGGCATCTACGGGTATCAAAGCCAGATTACGATTCGAAACTGCACCATCCGAGATAATAGAACGCCGGACAGTTACGTAGGCGGAGGCCTATGCTGCGAGAGTGCCAGCCATCTCCAGATTGAAAACAGCATCATCCACGGCAATGTTTCCGGGAACCAGGGCGGCGGGATCTATTGTGATTCCAGTTCGTTTCAATTGATCAACTCCACGGTTATCGGCAACACGGCGGAAAGTCTGGGTGGGGGGGTGTATGCGGCCGGCAGTAATCTTAGCCTTCTCAACTGCACCTTCAGCGCCAACCTTGCCGTCTGGTATGGCGGAGGGATTCGCTGCTGGAATGCCACGGAGATGACCCTTACCAACTGTATCTTCTGGAACAACCAGATCCAGGCGGCGGGGGGGCAAGGAGCGGAAATCGCCATCGGTACCGGCTCGACCGTAACCATCTCGTACAGCGACGTAGAAATCCCGAGCCAAACGGGAGTTCCCACCGGGATTTACGCCGAGACCGATTGCACGCTAAACTGGGATACCCCTAGCAATCGGAATGCGGATCCCCGTTTTGTTCAGGAGGGAACCTGGGATCCCAATGGCACGGCCGAGGATCCTGCCGATGATTTTTGGATAGAGGGGGATTACCGGCTGGTGGCGGGTTCTCCCTGTGTGGATCAGGGGACCAATGCGGGCCTGGCGGCCTATCCGACCGATCTGGCCGGAGCCAAACGGATCCAGAACGAGGTGGTTGACCTGGGCGCCTACGAAAACGGGGATTTGCAATGTTTAAAGTTTGCCGTGAAGGCCGGCAAGATCCTTCCGGACCGAACCCGAGTGACGACGGCGGACTCATTC
The DNA here is from genome assembly GCA_029573975.1 of Planctomycetota bacterium. The sequence continues at coordinate 3,538 of JAKQBU010000040.1, read as the reverse complement.
ACGGCCACGGGGCGAATAGATGTGCCGGAGCAGTACCTGAACCATGCGGAGATCGTGGTGCGCCTGATGCTGCAGGACCGCATCTGGGAAGATACCATCGCGACCGATTCAACTCTTTTCCAAAAGAATGCGAAAAAGCCCATTTATTCTTTCAAGCGAAAACTGGAGAAAAATGCCCTGGGCGGCATATCCTATCTTAAACTGGATCTGGTGAAAAAGACCTTTGCTCTTACCGCCGGCCAGTTGGATCTGACGGGCTTGCAGGCGCCCCTGCCGGTGGAAGTCCAGATCGGGGACCAGTACCAGAGCAGTATCGTTCTGGGGGAGGATATTCTCAATCAAAAGAAATATGTCCCGCTGCAATTTCTGTTCGGCTACCGCGATGCGCTCCGTGTGGAAAAATATCGCTTTAAAGCCGGAACGAAAACGGATATCCCTTCGGACAGCCTGGTGGTCACGGGGGCCCTGGCCGTGGCGGATCCGCTGGCCGATCTGGCGGGACAGGAAGTGATCGTCCGCTGGGGCAGTTTTGAAGCGGTGATTCCCTCCGGCAGTGAAGGACTGATCCTGAAAGGGACCCAATACAAGTATAAAAGGCCGAAAACGCTGGTGAACTCGTCCGTCTCGTACGTGGATCAGGCCGTTTTGGATCCGGTGAAGTGCACCTTTCAGATTGTGGTGAAAAACGCTGCGATCGGGGAACAGACAGAGCCGATCACCTTCGGGCTTCATTTCGGTTCTTTCCAGCAGTCGGACACCCTGCCCTGAAAAATCCTTGACAAGAGAGCCTCGTATGCGATATAGTAAAACTGGAAAGAAGCAGTAGCGGAAGTATCTACGTATGGGAAAAACGCGATTTTTGAAATGGATTCATCTGATCAATACCGGCTGGTTTGGGCTGTGTGTGGGTTATGTCCTGCTGCTGGCCCTGCGGCAGGCAGGGGTGGAATGGTGGGTGATTTTTTCGTTATCGGGCTTTTCCGCCGTGTTGTTTTTCCTGGGAGTCAGTCTGTATCTGGTGGCGATTTATCGGTCCGCCGCCCGCAGCCAGATTATCCCGGAGGAGCATCCCCTAACCAGCACCGACTATTATATGGTGTTTTATTACATGATCCCCCTGATGGGAGGTCTGGCCGGAATCGCCGGAGCGGCCGGACTGGATGATCTGACCCAAAGCCTGCTGGGAATTGCCTATGGAACCATCGGGGCCACCTTTGCGGTCTGGATTGTCGTGGATCCAGCCCTGGGCTTTTTGGAAAGCGTACTGCCGACCAGCCGACGAATGCGCCAGGAGCGTCTGGAACTGGCCCGCCGGCAAAAGGAACAGGAAGAACGGCAGAAACAGCTTTTGCTGGACAAGATTACGCGGGAGGAACAGGAATTCCAGCACCACTGCCAGATCCGGCTGGAGCCTCTGTGCCGTCAGCTTACCGCGCTGATAGGGGAAGGTCCCGAGGCCGTACCGGCCCAAGAAGGGAAAGTGGTGGATATCGGGGTGGAGGCCTGGCAGATCGGCGGGCTGGCCGCCATGCAGCAGTTACAAAAAATGACGCAGGACTACTGCCGGCAGAACTGCCCGCAGCGGGCCCTGGAGATGGGCTGGATTGATGTGTGGTGGGATGGGATCGGAGAGTGGCGATGCCAGCCGTTGGGGGAAAAGGGCAGGCTGGCCGTAGCCCCCACAAGTTGAAGGGAGAGTTCCCCCTGCTTGTTTGGCGCTCTTACGTATCGGAGGATGCTAGCGGGGACGGCTGGGTTTCTTCGGCAAACCGCAAGAGCATGGCCATTTTGTTGTTGACCCAGGTTTTGCGATAGATGTTCCGGATATGGGTTTTGACCGTGCTGAGCATCACGTGCAGTTGGCCGGCAATTTCTTCGTTGCCCAGACCGCTGCAGATAAGCCGGGCGATCTGGTACTCGCGGGGGGTCATCTTAAACCGTTTTTTGACCTGCCGCCATTGCGGTTCGGTCAGCAGGGAAATGGGCGGTGTTTTCCGGACGGCAGAGGGGGACAGGGTACCTGGGGTCGAAGGATGCGGATAGAGAACCATACTATTTTCCTTGTGATAACGTATTGACCAATTGCTCCGCGGCGGCGGCATCTTCCGGAGATAAGCCCCCGTTGGTCTGGTTTAATTCCAGGGCCTGGCGGAGATTCGCCAGGGCTTCGGTCGTTTGGCCCAGAGCAGACAGGGCCCGGCCCAGATGCAGATAGGATCCGACGATGCCCGGGGACTGGGCCGGATACAATTCGATGCATTTCTGGAAATCCAGCACGGCTTTTTCATAGTCCCCCAGGCGGCTGTAAATAACGCCGCGCGTGTCCCTCAGATCCAGATAATCCGGCCGGAGCTGCAATCCCTGCTGGGCCAGGGCCAGGGCTTCCTGGTATTTTTCCTGGTTTTCGCTCAAAATCCAGGCCAGGTTGTTCATGGCAATGACGTTGTCGGGAGCCAGCTTGAGAATCGTGCGGTACAATTCCACTGATTCGTCAATCCGATTCTGGGAGTTCAGCAGCATCGCCAGCCGCTCCAGCGCCGCGGCATGGTCCGGCGTTTTGCTGACAATCAGCCGCAGGATCTGTTCGGCGGTCTGGGAATTCTCCGCGGCGGATGCGAGCTGCAGATCGCTGGTAATGGCCAGCAGCAGCTCCGGGCCCTGAGGAAACTGATCCTGCCATTGCGCCGCTTTGGCCAGGAGTTCCTTGCCTTTCTGGTCCTTCTGCAGCAGACGGGCCTGGGTCAGCAGGGGCAGGGGGTCCTGCGGCTGCTCGGCGTACAAGCTGTCCAACTGCTGCAGGGCCTTTTCCCGGTCGCCCTGCTGGTAGCGGGCTTCCCAGAGGGCGATGGTCAAACGGCGGCGGTCGGAGTCCGGACAGACGGCCAGTTCCTGCTCGAGCAGGGCGGCGGCCTGCGCGGGGCTGCCGGAGGCCAGATGCACGCGGGCCAGGGACAGGATAATCTCCGCATCCCGGGGATACAACTGGCGCAGGGTATTCAGGGTAGGAAGGGCAAGGGAAGGGGTGCGAAATCCTTCGCATTGGGCCTTCAGCAGCAGGAGATTGCGATTGGTGGGCGAGGAAACCAGACCCCGCAAAACCAGATCGATACCCTTGCCGGGCTGGCCCTGCTGGAGGGCCAGTTGGCCCAGGAGCCGCCAGGCCTCCGCCGATTCCGGATGGTCCTGGGTTATCTTTTCCAGGATGCCGGTCGCCGCGACGATCGCCGGCTGGGTCCCCTCGGACAGCAGCGAAAACACCCGGAAGAGCCGTAGTTCCACATCCGCGGGATGCGCGGTCAGCGATTGTTCCAATAGCGTTTTCCCGCGCTGGATCTGCGCGGGATCCGAAGATCCCATCTGCAGCATAACGGCCAGGCGGACGGCGGGCAGATAGTCGGGCTGTCGGGCCAGGAGGTTTTCGACGGTCTTAAGAGCGTCCCCGTTATTTCCCTGGGCCTGATAAAAGCGGCCCAGGGCCATCTGGGCTTCGGCGTTGGCCGGATCCAGGGCGACTGCCTGCCGGTAATCGGCTTCGGCC
>JAKQBU010000442.1 GCA_029573975.1 Planctomycetota bacterium | reverse complement strand
ACCAGCGGGAGATGGCGCTGTATCAGCCCGAGGCGGAAAAGGCCGATGGAGCGGAGGTGCTGGATGAATTGCGGACGCTGCCGTTTCTGGCGTCCCGGCGGGTGGTTTTGATTAGAGAGGCCGAGCCGTTTGTGACGGAATATGCCGAACTGCTGGAAAAGTATCTGGACCATCCCAGCCCGACAGGGGTTTTGATCCTGACGGTCGGGACCTGGGACAGCCGCCGGAGATTGTCCAAGAAGGTGGCGGCAGACAATCGTGCAGAATTGATTGAAGTCGGCGAGATCAAGCCCTGGCACATGAGCGGATTTGCTTCAACCTGTGCCCAGCAGAAGGGCGTTCGGCTGGGACCCGGGGCGGCGGAGCTGATTGTGGAACTGATCGGCAACGAGCCGGGACGTGTGGCGGCGGAAATCGATAAGCTGATTATGTTCAAGCATCCTGCCAAAACCATTGCGGTGGAAGATGTGGAGAACTTGATCGGCGCCAGTCGAATGTTCGATGCGTTCGAAGTGATTGAAAGCCTGTCGGGGCAGGATAAGGGAGTGGCGTTTGACCGGCTGCGGCGGATGTTTCAGGCCAGCCGGGATGCAGAATATACGGTGATTGGGGCGTTTGCCTTTCATTTTCGCCGGCTGTTTCGCTGCAAGGCCCTGATTGAAAAGGGTGAATCGGAACAGGCGGCCATGCTCAAGACCGGCGTGAAATTTCCGAAGATGCAGGAGAAATTCATCAAACAGATTCGCCGGTTCAGCCTGCGCGATTTCGGGCAGTTACTGGCGGAGCTTGGGGGGATGGATTATCAGGCCAAGACCGGACAGGGGGATATCCCGTCCAATATGGAGAAGTTTTTCCTGCGGATGATGAAGTGATAGTGCGGTAAAAACTGCCCAGGACTGGATTTGAACCAGCACGAGGTGTAATCCCCATCAGGCCCTCAACCTGACGCGTCTGCCAATTCCGCCACCTGGGCTAAAAGTTTCACATGCAAGCCGTTTCCGACCTACACTTTTCGACAGAACAACTATTATACTTGACCCCCTTGATTTGGCAAGCCTTTTTTTGGGGGCTTTCCGGAGGGAATGTGTTATTTTCCGCGCTGTCCAGACCAGAGCATGACATGAAGCCGCGGGCTGAATGAAAAGCCGGTTCGCAGGCAGTAATCGGCCAGCCACATGGATTTTTCGAGGTATTGCTGGCGGTCGGTCGCCTGGGGCATCAGGAAGACATCCTGCGGGCGAACCTGACCAAGCTGGTGGATGGTGCGGACGACCTCATCAAGGTCGGCACGGGTGTCGATGACGAATTTGAGCTGGTAGGGATACGATCCCATCAGTTGGCGTATGGCGGCCAGATTCAGGCGAATCCGTTCATGGGTGGAGGCTTGGATAGGATCCGTTGGGGTGGAATTGGATAATTTAGGACTGATACTTATCAATTCGCAGGGCAAATCCGGGATAAACATGATGCCCGAGGTCTCGATGGTCAGGTGTACTCCCGGCCGGCGGACCATTTTAATAAAGGCCGGCAGATTAGGCTGAGTCAGGGGTTCGCCGCCCGTAATGACGATATGATGGGCCGGATAACTCTGGATTTGTTCAGAAAGCCATTCGGGTGTGAATTTTTTTCCCGCCGAACCGCTCTGGGCATACTGGGTATCACACCAGCGGCAGCGTAACGGGCATCCGGCCAGCCGGAGGAACAGGCTGGGGACACCGGCCAAACGGCCTTCGCCCTGAAGGCTGTAAAATAATTCATTAATCATCATCGGTACTCAGTTTCGTCCATTTTGGCCTGAAAATCAAGCTGTTTTGGGCCGAAATCGAACAAATCCATCGAAAACCTCTTGCAAGCATAAGAAAAATCGCTATACTTTTCAGACTCTGGCAGGCTTAAAAACCTGTTCAAGGCGGCGTAGCTCAGGGGTAGAGCGTGGGATTCATAAGCCCGTGGTCAGTGGTTCAAATCCACTCGCCGCTATTTTTTTTAAGTCAAGATTGATTCAAGGCTTAAAAACGCGGATGGCAAGCCATCCAGCGATCCCGCCCCCATCGTCTAGAGGCCCAGGACATCGGGTTCTCATCCCGGAAACAGCGGTTCGAATCCCCTTGGGGGTATTTTCTGAAATGATAATGCCAGACCCGCATCAGGGGATTCTGGCGTGTGAGGTACATGTCGGCTAACAGGCTTAATGGACATTTCTGATCAACACAATCTGGACCAGCGATATATGCGAATGGCGATTGACCAGGCGTATATCGCCGAAGAAAACGGTGATGTGCCGATTGGCGCGGTCATTGTGCATGAAAATCGCGTGATTGCCCGGGCGCATAATCAGCGGCAATTGCTCAACGATCCCACGGCCCATGCGGAGATGATTGCCCTGACGCAGGCGTCGGAAGCGGTGGGCAACTGGCGGCTGCATGGCTGCACGATTTATGTGACGCTGGAACCGTGCCCGATGTGTGCCGAGGCGCTGGTTCTGGCACGTGTGGATCGGCTGGTCTTCGGGACCGATGATCCCAAGGCGGGGGTCTGCGGGAGTTTGTATAATATTGTACAGGACGGCCGGCTCAATCATCGGCTGGAGATGGTCAGCGGAGTGCTGCAGGAGGATTGCCGATTTCAGTTGCAGGCGTTTTTCCAGCGGCGGCAGGCTGAGAATTAAGAATGGCCA
>JAKQBU010000038.1 GCA_029573975.1 Planctomycetota bacterium | reverse complement strand
CCGTTCTGGAACGCCGCCTGCGACCTGGCCGCCCCCGCCGATAACACCATCGACCTCAGCGACCTGGCTGCCTACCTCGATTACTGGCTCTGGCAATCTCCCCCCCAGCCGTAACCGGCCGCTTTCTGGATTGCACCGGCTGGACTTCAGTTCTCTTCCAGCAGGGACACTTCCCGTACCGCCGTAATGGTTTTCAGCTTGTCAATAACCTCCATGGGCAGGGGATGAATAAATTGGGCTTCCACCGTGTACCAGCCGTCCCGATGGTTTATGCAGCGGCTAATCGTGGCGATCAGCTTATTCATGCCGATATTTTCCAACTGCTGATTGGTAATCACAATATTCTGGTCCGGGAGGAAGGGCAGATCGCTCAAAAAACCAATACTGACACAGGTAATTTTGTGCGCCGTCAGCTTCCGCGCCGATCCCAGCGATAATTTATCCCCCGCTTTCCCCAGCTTTCGGACCGTAATCGGAATCCGGAAATAAAACTGCGTGCATTTGCTGCCGGAAATAGTTTCGGCGGAAATCTGGACCTTCCCCCCTCCCGGACCGCCGGGGTTGTTGCCCATGCTATTTTTTTGAACCGATTTTTCGATCAGCACCGTAAAGGCATTAACGATTTCTTTATCGAATTTTTTCGGCGTTTGATCTTCTAGTTCCTGTAACGCTTCCCCCACGGAAAACGTGCGGCTGCGATACGGACGCACCGAGGTCATCGCGTCAAAGGTATCCACAATTCCCGCCAGCCGCCCCAGCGGCGATAACTCCTCATTCCGCAGCCCTTTCGGATACCCGCTGCCGTCCATTCGCTCATGATGCTCCGACACCACCGCCAAAATTTCGGGGGATAGCAGCATCACTTTTTCCAGATGCTGCCGGCCGAGCACTACATGGTTTTTGATGGTTTCAAATTGCCCAGCCGTCAATCGTTCCGTGGTATTGAGTATTTCGTTCGGGACAAACACCTTCCCCACATCGTGCAGCAATCCGCCGGTGCCAACCTGCTGCAAAATTTCCACATCAAACAAACCCATTTTCTGGGCCAGCGATATGGACAGGCCGCAGACATTGACCAGATGGGTCGCCGTATAGAAATCATGGTTGAAAATCTCATATAGCCCGCCGAAGGCCATCCGGTTTCTCATAATCAATTCGACCGTTGACCGCGCCACATTGGCCGCCCGCTTCACCTCCTCTTTCCCCGGCGGCCCCGCTAACAGTTGATTGGATAATTCGATTGCCGTGGCATATAATATTTCGTTTTTCTTCTCCTGCTGAATATTCGGATCCACAACAATCCTGGACAGTGCCTTCTCCATGGTCTCATAATACACTTGGTGATCTTTTACCGAGATATACACATATTCAATTTTCCCCTCCAGCAGCCGCTCCGCGTCCCGCCGGCCAAAATGCAGCCCTTTGGCATTGTAAAGTGAATATTTCCCCTTCGTCTGCAAATAGATTTCCAGATTGGTCAGGCTTTCCACCGGTACGCAGCGCAAAGGGACCGGCAAAAATCCTGCCTGGCTGCACAAAAGCGGATTGCTGGCGGTTTCCTCTTTTACAAGTACCTCTTCTGCCATCTGATTTTCCGCAAGTACCTTCTGAAAAACCCTTTCCTTACCGCAAAATACCGATCTTCTTCTTTTGGGGTAATAGAACCACTATGTAACGGTATCGGTTAAATTCCTGTTCGTCATTACCAAACTCCGGTATAGAATCCCCCCGCGAACGTACCACC
>JAKQBU010000404.1 GCA_029573975.1 Planctomycetota bacterium | reverse complement strand
TCAACCACGGCTGGGTGGACGGACGGCGGGCCATTAAAGTAAGCTGCAATTATTATTTTGTCCGGCTGGGCCAACTAATGGGGGTGGAAAAGCTGGTCGACTGGCTGAAAAAAAGCGGTTTTGCCAATCCCGTGATCGCCTGGCCGGAAGGGGAATTGACAAACCGGGCCAATGCCGCTTTTCGGGAAGCAGCCGGGCACGTCGCCCCCATCGGCCGGGAACTGCCCCCCCATCCCCGATTCCTCAGCATCGGGCGCAATGAAATGATGGGAACCATTATCCAGATTGCCAACAGTATCGCCACGATTGCCCGGGATGGAGTGTACCTGGCGCCGGTATTATCCAAATCCCCCCCGGTGAAAACTACCCCCCGCCCTATCGCCTCGCCCTCGAATGCCCGGGTCGTCCAGTCGGGCATGAAAGACGCTATTTATGAGGACAACGGCTACCTGGATTGCGGGACCGCCTACCACGCCTTTCAGCCGCTGCCCTGGCCGCAGGAGGAAGTCGAACTGTTCGGCAAGACCGGCTCAACCCAATACTCCCTTTTTGCCGGCTTTGCCAGAGATAAAACCGGACGATGCCTGGCCATTGCCGTGGTCGCGGAAATGGAAGTTACCGGCGGAGAACTGGCAGCCTTTCTCGGCAAAGAAATCTTCATCCAGTGCGGCGAACTGGACTATCTGCCCAAGGCACATAAAGATACAGAACCATGACGCCGGCGTATGCGATGCTTAATTTGGCGATTTTTTTGCCAAAAATGGCGTTCTTTTCCGCTTCATTTACCCCATAATCCATTCTGGTTGACTGGCGTAATTGGAAAAAGGAAACCCAGAACCCTTTTGACAGGAAATCACGATGAAAAAACACACCCCAATCTCCCTGGCTGTATTGCTGCTGCTGAACTCCCTGGCTTTCGCCCTGGAATTTAACGCCTTGACGATTTTCGGCTGCGACGGGGAGGGCAGCCAGATCCGGGATGCCCGCTGGAATTCCGGGCCGGCTGACGACTGCTGGGATATCTTTTTGTATCAGGGCGATAGGGAACCAGACCCGAAGCAGATAAAATGGCTGAACGATCCTCAGACCCGGCTGGTGAAGTTCACACCCGGGGAAGGCAGCACGACCTATACCTTTCATTTTGACGACGGGGGAGAGATCCCTCCGTATTTCGGGCTGAACCTGTTTGTGGAAGGCCAGAGGACGCCGGCTATATCGGTGTTTGCCCCGGTTACCCGTGATCCTGCGAAGCCTCAGCCTTTTGCGGTCAACCGTTCAGCCAATACGATGAGCTGGCCGGAAGGCTGCTGGCCGATGGGCAGTGTGCCGGCGGCCGGTTCGGCAAGCTGCGACGGAATCCAACGTTCTCTGTGGATTCATAATGACACAGCCGGCGGGATGACCTATACGATTACAGAATTCAAAGTATTGACGCCGGCAGCGGCGGGGAATCTGGATTGTGTGGCACCGGGCGAAGTGAAAGCCAGCGGGACATCTGATTATGTGGGCCAGTTCACCATCCAGGCGGACAAGCGAACCGCTCCACCGGCGGACTGGCTGCTGTGGCTCTCCACGAGGGCCGGGATGCGGATTGCGCCGAACAATCCGGACGGGCAATGGAAGCAGAAGTATGACTGGGAAAAGGCGCAGGCCCCGTTTTGGTTTACCTATGATGGAAAATCATCGCGGGACTTCCTGAAAAACTGGAAATTCACCACGCAGCAAAAACAGGTTGATCAAAACCGAATCTCACATGTTCTGACCTGGAAGGATCCGGCCACCGGCCTGGAGGTGCGGTGGGAGGGGCTGGAATATACCGATTTTCAGTGCGTTGAGTGGACCGTTTATCTGACCAACACCGGCGGGAAAGACTCACCCATTCTGGAAAACATCCAGGCCCTGAATGCGGATTTCAACCAGGGGGCCGAAAAGAAGGAATTCCTTCTGCATCACTGGAAAGGCACTTTCATTACCGAGGAGGATTATGCGCCGCAAAGTACCCTGCTGGAACGGGGCAAGGAATATTACTTTGAACCGACGGGGCATCGTAAAATCAGCACTTCCGGCGTCTGGCCCTATTATAACCTGGAGAGCGGCAGCGAGGGCGTTCTCATCGCGATCGGCTGGCCGGGCTGCTGGTACGCCAAGTATCAAAGGAATCAGGACAACGGCCTGCATCTCAGTGCGGGCCAGAAGGTAGTCCATTTTTCCCTGCGGCCGGGGGAGATGGTCCGCACGCCGCTGATTACGCTGCAATTCTGGAAAGGCGGCGACTGGATCGACGCGCAAAACGTATGGCGCCAATGGATGATTCAATACAATGTCCCTCGTTATAAAGGCAGGCAGATGCCGCTACCGATGCTGAACGCATGCAGTTCGCACCAGTTTGCCGAGATGACCAAGGCGAATGAGCAGAACCAGATGGAATTTCTTGACAGCTATCTGCGAAAAGGATTGAAGCTGGATTTCTGGTGGATGGATGCGGGCTGGTATGTGGGAGCGGCGGAGAAAGGATGGCCCTGGACGGGGACCTGGGAGGTGGATCGCAGTCCCAATCGTTTCCCGCGGGGGCTGCGGGCGGTCAGCGATTATGCCCACAACAAAGGAGTTGATATTATTGTGTGGTTTGAGCCGGAACGGGTGGCGGCGGGTACCTGGCTGACCACGGAGCACCCCGAATGGGTACTGGGAGGTGCCGAGGGCGGAGTCCTGAACATGGGCGATCCGCAGGCACTGGATTGGGTGGTCAATCATATCAGTAACATCATCACAGAAGAGGCCGTTGACCTCTACCGGCAGGATTACAATATCGATCCGTTTCCCTTCTGGCAGAAAAATGATACCGAGAATCGCCAGGGCATATCGGAGAACAAGTATGTAATGGGGTACCTGGCGTATTGGGATGAGCTGCTCAAGCGTCATCCGGGAATGGTCATTGACAGTTGTTCTTCGGGCGGGCATCGCCTGGATCTGGAGACCATGCGGCGGGCGGTAACGCTGACCCGCAGCGATTACCTGTTCGAGCCGGTCGGCCAGCAGGGACACACCTTCGGCCTGTCGTTCTGGCTGCCGTTCACCGGCACCGGTTATGCCCCATCCAATACGGCCGGCTGGGGCTGGGGCGCGGGACAGCTTTCATACGGGCCGTACCCCCGCCGCAGCAATATGTGCCCGAGCAATACGGCCTGTTTTGATTTCCGGGTACCGGTGGAGGACGAGCTGGTTTTGAAACTCTACAACGAATGGCGGGAGATCGGGCCGAATTACTTCGGTGATTTCTACCCGCTGACCAAATATAATCTTTCACAGGAAGAGTGGCTGGCCTGGCAGTTCAACCGACCGGAGGCTGGCGAAGGATTTGTCCAGGCCTTCCGACGAGCAGACTGCATGTACAAATGTGCCGACTTGAAAATGCGCGGCCTGGATCCGGACGCCGTCTATGTGCTGAAAAACTACGATGTCGAGGAACAGCAGTCCGTTTCCGGCCGGGAATTGATGGAGCAAGGTATCACCGTCTGGGTTCCTGAAAAACCTGGAGCGGCTACTCTACGGTACGTGAAGAAAAAATAGATTTGTAATCGTTAGATGAAACCATCGGATCAATTCAAAGCAGGACCGAAACCTGCCCTTGGAAAAAGTACGATCGGAGTTACCATGCAGGCGCGATTTATTTCTGTCCTTTTATCGGTTTTTGTGATGATGCTGGCTGTGGGTTCGCTGGTTGGGGCCCAGACACCGGCAGCGGACTTTTACGTGGCGCCCGGCGGCAATGACACATGGTCCGGCAAACTTGCCCGGCCTAATGAATCCGAAACCGACGGCCCGTTCGCCACGCTCACCCGCGCCCGGGATGCGGTCCGCCAGCGGAAAGCTGCCGGTTTTGATCATCCGGTTACGGTCCTGCTGGGCGGGGGCGTTTATACCCTGAAGGAAGGCGTAACCTTCGGGCTGGAGGATTCCGGTACGGAGCAATATTCGATTACCTATGCCGCCTTTCCCGGCGAAAAGGCGGTGCTCAGCGGGGGACAAAAGATCACCGGCTGGAAGAAAGGGGCGGGGGAAATCTGGAGTACGGAACTGCCGGAAGTGAAAGCCGGGCGCTGGTATTTCCGGCAATTGTTTGTCAACGGCCGGCGGGCTATTCGCGCCCGCACTCCCAACGCGGATGATAAAGTCCCCTGGTGGATTATCAAGACTTCCACTATCAGCGAGCAGGAAGACCAGCCTTTTACCGTTACCGTCAATCATCCGATCCCCGCCTGCACGAATCCGAGCGAGGTGGAGATCATCTGCATCTATAATAACGAAGGGGGCCGCAAACGCTTGCAGGCGGTCGATGAAACGCAGCAGACGCTCACCGTCGCCCCGCCGCACAAGTGGAATCCAAAATGCTTTGGCAACGACTGGTATCTTAGTTCCCCCACCGAGGGCAAGGCCTGTTATCTGGAGAATGCCCTCGAACTGCTGGATCAGCCGGGCGAGTGGTATCTGGACCGGACCAGCGGGGTTCTGTCGTACTGGCCCCGGTCCGGTGAAGACCTGCGGCAGGATGAGGTCGTGGCCCCGGTGGTCCAAAATACCTTAGTGAGCATTGTGGGAACCTCCGAGCGGCCTATGGAAAACCTGCATTTCCGGGGGATCGCCCTGGAATATGTCGATTGGCCGCTGCCGCCCTGGGGCTACAACGGCCTGTTTAGCTGCAATGTCGCTACCGGCAGCAAGGAGCAGCCGGGGCATCGGTTTATCGAAGCAGCTCTGGAAATCGGAAATGCCAAATCATGCAGCTTTACCGATGGTGCTATTGCCCATGTGGGGGCGATGGGTTTGTGTGTACGTGATGGGACCGGCGATATCCGCATTGAGGGAAACGAGCTGTATGACCTGGGCGGCGGTGGGATTGGAGCCGGCGGCTGTAACGTGGCCGGCAACTACCTGTATGCCGCCCCCCCGCCCGCGCCGGACGCCTATCGCGGCTATCGCATTGCCAACAACTACATCCACCACTGCGGCACGGACTACTACGGCGGCTCCGGAATCTGCCTGTATCTGGCCCAGGACGCTGTCGTGGCCCACAATCTGGTCCACGATACCGCCTATTTCGGCATCGCCGCCGCCGGCAGTCAGGACCCGGCGGTACCGTTCGCCAAAAACAATGTCATCGAGTACAACCATATCTACAATGCCATGAAGACAACGGTCGATGGGGCGGGCTTGTATATTACCTTTGCCAATTATGACCGCGGCACGCTGGTGCGCGGCAATCTGATTCATGATACCCAGTGGAATCCCTACGGCCGCGGCGAAGTCGCCAGCGGCATCCACGATACGATAGCCTGTCACGGCCTCTATCTGGACGGCAGCAACACCGGCTGCCAGTATGTGAATAATGTTGTGTTTCGCAACGCCGGGGGGCCGCTGCTGTTCAACTCCACCAAGAGCCGGAACATATGGATTGACAATCTCTTTCAGAAGGAAGGAACGCCTCCCCGGGAATTCATCGAGGCAATGGCGGCCTGTGCCGGGCTGGAGCCTGCTTACCAGCAGTCGCTCCTGAAGCAGCAGCCCAATCCCTGCACCTTCCAGCCGTTAACGGATGCCGCCGCCCAGCCGGCCTGGTCTGCCTATCAGTTTGACCTGCCCCAGCAAGGCCGGGGCGTAGTGCAAATTTTTCAGCATACGGAAAATGTACCGGATTCGCTGGCGGTGAAGCTGAGGGGTCTGGAGGCCGAGGCGTCCTATGAAATCAAAGGGTATGCCGGCAGGCTGGCCAAAGCGGACCGCAGCTTTTATGAGGGGACTTTTTTCGGCACCTGCGACCAGAATCTCTTTACCATTTACCTGGGTACTCTGGAAGACCTGCCCATCCTTTCCGATGTCCGACCGACTCCGCTGGAAGTTGGAAAACCAATGACCGGCCGGCAGCTTCTGGAGGAGGGGCTGACCATCAAATCAGCCCCGAATCCCCAGGTTTTGTGGATGGTTTACACCCGGGTCAACTGATCCGAGATACAGGCTATACTTTTTTCTAGCTAAATCTTAATATATTGAAAATAAATAACTTATGTAAAAATCAAAATCATTTTCATCACCGCATGGGCTATTGATCAGTATTTTCGAGCTATTTTAAAGCAACTGTACCGCCTTGGCCGATAAGTCCGATAAGTGATTTTATAGAGAGGGGATTGTTGCTTTATTTTCTTGAGTCTTTTATTGGCACGAGAAGAAACGATGAATAGCAGCCGAAAACACTTGGTATCTTTAACGGTCTGGTGCTGGGCGGCTCTGATTTTACTGGTCCGCTGCGGCAACTGCCAGGAGAGCATGATTCTTTCCGAAAATCCGGAGGCAAACACTACATCACCGGTTGAATTGAATCCGGATTGGCCAGTTATTCATACCCCAAGCATGAAGATCGGGTATGAAATTAATTCTTTCAATATCAATGACTTAGAACGTATTGAATTGTGGTACGCCCGCGGCCTGAGCGGCAGGTGGCAGTTCTATGATTATGACCAGGATCGAACCAGCCCTGTCACATTCACGGCACCGGCAGAGGGTATTTATCGTTTTCTGGTGGTGGCGGTGGACCGCTGGGGCCGGAAATCCTGCCAGACCAACCAGAATCATGATGATATTTCTTCCCATATGCTGCCGGATGATTTACCTGCCCATCTGACCGTTTTCGTCGATTATTCCGGGAAAATTCATCTGGCGGCTGGACAGCCGACGCAAGATACCATGCCCGCTACCCCTGTTTTACCTGAGACACGACCCGCAGTACCGGTTAGCAAAACTCCGGAGAAGGTGAAAGATTCCCAGAAAGAGGATGCTCAGGAAAAAGAGCCGCTGGGGAACCAGGAGCATTCGGATCTGTCCGGTGCTCCATTCCAGCCGAAACCGAAACTTCCGGAATCCAAAAGGCTCGAACGGGCCAGCCAGTGTTTTTCCCGGGGAATGATGTACTGCCAGCAGATGGAATGGCCAAAGGCGATCGAGGCGTTTCAGGAATCTCTGGAAAATAATCCGCAGAGCCTGAACTGCCGGACCAATCTGGCCAACGCCCTCTTTAAAATGTGCCGCTTTGAGGAAGCCTTATATCAATATCAGATCTGCCTGAAGGAGGAACCGGCCCGCGGTTCCGCCCTGTTCGGTCTGGCCCAAACCCAGATTGCCCTGAAACAGCATCAAAACGCTCAAAAAACGCTGACCCGCCTGCTGGAACAGGACCGGCGCGACTGGCAGGCCTGGTTATTATACGGCGATGCCTCCCAGCAGCTTGGCAATGTTTCCCTGGCCGTCAATAGCTGGCAGCAGGCGGCCCAGGGCGATGCGAATATCGCCCGGCTCGCTCAGGAAAGAATCAAACAATATCAGCCTTAACGCTTGAAAAATTCCAGGATTTCCCTACAATTCCATTCTGAAGAAAATCGTCCTTTCGGTTTTACAGGTAAGATGGAACTATGGCTGCGAAAGCAAAAGCCGCAAAAAACGATACGACCCGCTGTCCGATCTATGTCATTTATGGAAAAGACCGGCGCCGTGTAACCGATTCCGCCGATGCCGTAGCCCGGCAGGTGCTGGCCGATGCCGACCCGCAGCTTTCCCTGAGCCGGCTGGAGGGTAACAATATCGAACTGGCCGATGTGCTTGATGAGCTGCGGACCCTGCCGTTTTTATCACCCTGCCGGCTGGTGATGATTAAAGACGCGGATTCCTTCATTACCAAATATCGCCAGATGCTGGAAGCCTATCTGGAAGCACCCAGTTCCACCGGCGTTCTGATCCTCCTGCCTGAAAGTTTTCCGGCTACCACCCGCCTGGCCAAAATCGCCGCGAAAATCGGGCAGGTGATCTCCTGCGAGCCTATCAAGCCCAAAGAGCTGGCCCGGTATCTGATGACCTACGCCAAAGAGCAGCATGGCTTAAAACTCAACCAGGAGGCGGCGGAACTGCTGCGGGAACTGGCAGGCGATGATTCGGGAATATTATGCTGCGAAGTCGATAAAATTGCCGCCTATCTGGCCGGGCCTGACAAACCTAAAACGGAAATCACCCTGAACGAGGTCCAGGCCGTAGTCGGACATAACCGCCTGTACAATGTCTTTCATGTCATAGACGCCCTGACGGCGGGGAAAACGGCGGAGGCCCTGTCGCTGCTGAACCATATGTTAAACCAGGATCGCGACGCCCAATATACCGCGGTCGGCGCCTTCGCCTGGCATTTCCGCCGGCTCTATCAGGCCCGAATTCTGCTGGACAAGAAATTGTCGGAGGGAGAAATCATCCGCCAGTCGCGCATCTGGGCCAATCAGGAGCAGTTTATGCAGCAGGTAAAAAAATTGAAAATCGAACAGCTCGGCAGTATATTGGAGCAGTTGATGCGAATCGACCAGGCCAGCAAGACCGGGGCTGGATCCGTCCGGACCGGCCTGGAAAAATTGATGGTGCAATTTAGTACCGGAAAACGCCGGGCGGTATAATCCGGCGGTACGAAAAAGAAGCATGGAGGCTTAACATGAAAAATCATACCGTAAAAATCTTGGGCACAATTTTTGCCCGAATGAATTTTACCCCTGTTTCTCTGTTTCCGCATCTGGTATTGCCGCTGGCCGCCGTCTGGCTGGCGGGCTGTTCTTCCCTGAGCGATTACATGTCCCAGCCGATGATTATCGACGCCTCCCAGCGCCAGGTCCCCTCCGTCAAGTGGGAAGACCGCTACGAAAATCATCCCAATCCGGACAACTCTTCTCCAGCCAATAACGCCATCGCCGGCGATCCGCAGACCGGTTCCCAGGAATCGGCCCCCGAATCCGGACAGGCGCAGCAGAATGCACTCGCGGTCAGCCAGCCCCCTCAAAATTCCCATACCGGTCCCGCTGCCGCCAATCCGCCGGATGATACTCAAAATAACCCCCTGGTAAAACGAACCGCTTCGGATTCACCCGGTCAGCCGCTGCCGCCCGATCCTCCCCGCATCAGCCATGTCACCATCCAGGAAATATCCGAACCGGCTGACAGCCAGAATATCGCTGTTCCTCCAACGGCCGATCCGGCGACGGTATCGAATCCGCAGGACCCGGCCCAGCCGGATTCCTCCCCCCATCCCTCTTTGGTTCCGGAAGAAAAGCAGATACCGATCGCTCCTCCCCTACCGGACCAGCCCACCGGTGAAAATATCCGGCTCGCCGCCAATCTCTCCGCCAACGATTCCGTAACGCCGGCCTTGAATATCCGCAAATCCTCCCAGACGCCGCTATCCGCGGATCTGGTGCAGCCGGCGGTGGCCCAGCGGCCCCAAAACCAGAACCTATCCTATCGGATTGACGACACCATCCAGGAACTGGAAAAACATATCGCCCGGAATCCCGATGACCTCCAGGCCCAGGTCGCCCTGCGCTGCCTGTATCTGGCCTATGGCCAGGAGGACAAAGCCCTGCAGTTGCTGCCGGAACTGCCCGCCGATCAGCAGGCCCAATCGCTGGCTTTGACGCAGGCCCTTCACCTATCCGCCAAAACCCTCACCGAAAAAGACCGGGATCCCGTCCGTGCCAATCAGGCCCTGGAAGCGGTGAACAACCTGTCCTTGCAACTGGCGGACAAGGCGGATCTGAGGATCAGCCGGCTGGAAATCTGCAAACCCGACACGGTCAAAGGCTTCGGACGTTTTGAAACCTTTCCCCGGGCGGAACTGGAAACCGGCCGGTCCCGAACCGTACAGGTGTATTGCGAGCTGCAAAACTTCAAGAGCGAAGTCAATGCCGATGGGAAATACCTCTCCAAACTGCACTGCAAGATGGTCCTGTATGACATATCCCACAATTACAAAATTCTCAAACAGGAAGAAGACGATATCCAGGATGTCCCCTCCAACAGCCCGCGCCAGGACTTTTTCCTGCGCGGCTCCATGAATATTCCCAGCCTGGAACCGGGAAACTATCAGCTCGTGGTGACCATAGAAGACAAAATCGCACAGAAAATCGCCCGGCCGGCCAAATATGATTTCGAAGTCAAGCCGTCCGTGAATGCCGTTCCGTAAATTCCCGCGGATCGCTTCTTACGATTCTCATTCTTGCTGCGGCTTTCGGATGAGAACCCCCATGCCGCCTTCGGGAATTTGTATCTTTACCCCCTCTGGCAGGGGTTGAATTGCATCCGGCGGCGGGGATTGAATCCGGTGCCCGTTTTCGTCGAACAGCAGGGTCTCGGCCACGGTATCCGGACCCCAGCCGTATTCCCCGGAGACCATCGTCACCGTTCGTTCCCGGCCAATCACCCAACCGGGGCCGATTGCCACAGGGGTAATCGGGAACATCCAGCGGGTAACGATCTCCTGGGTAAGCTCGGGACCGGCGTAATAATAGGAATAGAGACAGCCGGCCGAAAGTTTGTCGCGAATGTCATCCATGCGGTCCGCCTCGGTTTTCCAGCCCCTTTTATTGCGGCGTTCATTGGACGTATAGCACTCGCTATGCCCCAGCGGCGTCAGGGTGGAAAGGTGCATCTGGGCATAGCCCTGATGGTTCGTCGTTTCGTTGCAGCGCAGGGCATTGATGCGCGTCAGTCCTTCCGTCTGCGGCGGATCGTTGGCCAGGACTTCACCGCCGTATTTGCGGACCAGCTCAATCAGCGCGATCCGGGCCGGTTCGGAAATCAGCGCCAGGTCCGCGTACTTCCGCGCCACTTCACCGGTTTGAGGATCGATGTCCACCGTATGGCCATCCCAGCGGTCGTAGGTATAACGCCCGTAAAAACCGGCGGCGTAGGAAAAGGTGTCAAAATAGATACCGTCGAATCCGCCTTCGGTCATAGACAGATGAATCCACACTTCGAGCTGCTTATACCACGAGTTGCCGATAACCGGCACATGACGATATCGAATCCAGCCCGGGGGCACATCGCCGTAACAGGGGTCCCGCGGATCACAGGGAAAGGTCATCGGCCGGCCGTTTTCCTGGATAATCTGCGAATCCTGGTAAGGGTCCTGATTTTCCGGACAGGCGGCGGAGAGCAGCGGCTGAATCTTGCAAAGCACCCGCATATCGGGACAGACCTTTTTGATACGCAACGGGTCTTTGCGTAATATCTTCACCTGCTCCTGCGGCGTACCGGTGAAGCCATACATCTGTCCCCACCATAACCCGGGAATGGTGATCCGGATGCCCCGGCGCTGGAAGAAGGTGCGCATGGCCTCGTCGCTGCATGACTCATCCAGAGAAGTCGCGGCAAACCCGAAATTCTCGACCGTCCGGTTGACGCCCCAGTCCTGCCGGAGCCGGCTGATAAAGGACCAGTAGCTGGG
>JAKQBU010000403.1 GCA_029573975.1 Planctomycetota bacterium | reverse complement strand
ACTACAAATCATTTGGCACCTCCTGCCTGTTCTTTTTCAGGCATGATTTCTTTTGGCATGACCGGCCAATCGGGTTTTTCAGGGCCTTTCAGTATAACCGGAGGTATGAACGAACCATCCGGATGGACGGCAAAGACGCCGGGGACCGGCTGGGGGAGTTGGATCGCACCCAGGTCCACGGTTTGACGTTCTTTGGTTAAACAGATTCCGCCTAGATGACGGGCGAATAGGATTTGTTTTTCCTTTAGTTGTTTTTCGTAAAGCCTCTGCCGATTCAGGGCGTAGAAAGGACGCCGGCGATAAGGGACCCAGGTATCTTCTTCGGGATTTTCCCACTGCCAGCGTTCGATTCGCCAGACCCATTCGCCCGGCTGGTAATTCCCGCCGACAAAGGGACGCATGCGCAGGGCCATGACCAGCAGAACCGCATGTTGAACATTCCCCTGCATATCCAAAATCCACATCTGGTCGGAAAAGGCACTGAATTCCTCATCGGCCATTTTTTTGAGAATCTTGGTTTTTGCCTCATCCTCCAGCGGCGGATCGCCAACATAATCGCTTTCCGGGACATTGGGGTCCCAACCGCATACCATCCCGCCATTTTTAGTCTCGAACTGCAAATCATATACACCGGGAACCGGCAGACCCTCGATGACCAGTTTCCCCTCTGTAATCCGGCCTTCATACACACGGGCATACATGCCGATATCGTGTTCTTTTCCTTTGGTGGTGGTGATTTGCTCCGCCTGCCGCTGAACGGCTGCCGCACCGGTTAGCGGCTGGGCCGTTTTCACAACGGCGGTAATGGTTCCCGTCTGGTTGGTGTCAGCGGGAACTATAACGCTCAGCAGAACCGCTAATATATTTTGTGCTAAACCTGTCATAGGCATTCCTTCAATTATTATGCGGGCGGAGAGTCTTTTTTCTCGACTTGTTTTTGCAGCTCTGCCAGGGCGGCGTTTAACTTGGCGATTTCCGCCTCCAGGGCAGCGATTTTCTGGGCCTGCTCCGCCGTTTGTTTCTGCAGGTCATCCCGCGCCTTGGTAACGGCCGCCAGGCTCTCATTGATCTTGCCGGCTTCGACCGTCACGGCCTCCTTGCTCTGCTGCAGTTCGGCCAGCTTCTTATTCAGGGTTTCCGTCGTCTGCGCGATGTCGGTTTTCAGTTTATCCCGCTCCTGAATAACGGTGGATAATACCCCCAGCGTTTCGTTGTGAGACTTGGAGCTTTGCGCCAATTCCCCGCTGACCGTATCCCGCTCTTTCGTTATTGCCTCAAGACTGGTCTGGGTCTGATTCAGGGTTTCCGTGGTTTTGGCCAGTTGGTCCCGCGCCTCGTTGCGTTCCTGGATTGTGGTGGCCAGCTCCGCCTGCAGCGAATTGAATGACTCAGACTTGGTGGAGATTTCCGTCGCCAGGGCATCGCGTTCCTGTTTCAACTGGTCGCGCTGCTGGGCTGTCGCCGTCAAATCCCCCTGGGCCTTGTTCAGCAACTCGGTGGTTTTTGCCAGGTCACTTTTCAAAGTATCCCGCTCCGCAGTCACGGCATCCAGATCGGTCTTGAGTTTTTTCCCCTCCTCCAGAGTAGTATGCAGCAAAACCCCCAGTCCGGCCATCTTGGTTTTGTTTTCTTTGGACAGCACCTGCAACTCATCCCGCTCTTTCGACGCCGCCGCCAGATCGTTCTTTACCTTTTCCAGATCGGCCTGCAGTTGCTGGCAGGCGGCCTGGGCCTGAGAAACCGCGGCCTGTAATTCATTATTTGCTTCCTGCTTTTGTTCACAGCCTGCCAGAACCGATGCACAAAGCAGTATGATAAAAAATCGTTTTATCCATTTCATACGCACAACCTTTCACCAAATACCTTCCGGCAAAATCAACGCTGATACACCGGCAGAAAATGCATATAGACCTCCAGGCAGAGAGCGCCCATCGCCGTGGAATAACAAAAGGCCGGCCCGTTCACGCTCTGCTCACCGTATCCTTCCCAACTGCCGTCCTGCTTCTGGTTTTCAAAGAGGAACTTGCGGACTTTGGGGTGCCATCGTGCCCAATAGTTGCCGCCGGCCTGAAAATGGGCCTGCATCGCATAATAATTCATGTACCAGAAATACGGAATATCCTTCTGGTAATTGACTTTGTCCAGCCAGTCGAAGCTTTTGGCCACAGCCGGATCGTCAAACGCTCCCAGCAATTGCATACAGAGAATTCCGGCGGCCGTACGGGCGGGGGCGGGTCCTTCGGCGTGTCCCGGCTGATAATAAAAGCCGCCGTCCGGATGGGCGCATTTTTTTGCATATTCGAGGGCCTTTTCCATCGTCTCAGCGGGTACGGTTAAACGGGCGTTGATAGCCGCCTTCAAAGCCACCACCTGCATGACCGTAACGCTTAAGTCGGCATCCGCCGGTACCGGCTGATACCGCCAGCCCCCCGCGGGAGACTGGCTTTGTAAAATCAGGTTCACCGCCTGCTGGACGCTGCTGCGCATCTGGGGGGTCGGTATCTGCCCATACGATTCAATCATGGCTAGTGTCGTCAAGCCGTGCTCGTACATCGGGCCGTTGGAAGGATTGGGCGAAAGATACAAACCATTGGTCTGCTGCGTCGCCAGCAGATAATTGACAGCATGGTCCACCACGCTTTGGTACGGACCCCGGCCGGGCACATGGCCGCGGCCCAGAAACGCCAGCAGACAAAGGGCATTGACCCCATTGTTGGAACCATAACTGCTGGGCCAGTTGCCGTCCGGCAATTGCTGCCGCACCAGATACTCCAATGCTTTGTCGGCGGAGGCCTCAATCCGCGCCATTTCCCGCGGATCGGGCAGCAGATTTTCCGTCAGTTCTTCCTCCGGTCCCGGCCCGGACTTCAAAAGCACTACCGTGCCGGCAGCCGCCAGCAGCCCGATCACAACCAGTAAAAGAATCATCCAGGCCGCCATTCCGCCCGAACGAACTGCCGTTGGTGTTTGAACCGTTTTGTTCATTATGCAACTCCTACGTTAAGCCGGATATCCGGCGCACCAATACATCCGTACAATACAGCGATATCAGCAAAATCAGGGTGAACCAGTTGTCCCATATTTCATCTTCGTGAATGCGCTGCGTCGTGTGGACTTCCCCCTGGAGGCACTGGGATAATTTCCCGATATCCGGCAGTTCCAGCAGCCCTCCTTTGCTGAGTTCCGCCAGACTGCCCAGCGTATCCCGGTCCACATCCGGGCGCAGCAGTTCCCGGCCGGCCTGGGATACCCGCACCGAGCCGGTAACCATTTTCCCTTCCGCCTCTACCTGAAAAACATATTCCCCCTCCTCGCTGCCCGTCCAGGTGCCGCGAAAATGCCCCGCCTCCGCCGCCGGTTTCAAGCGGATCGACCCGGCTTTTTCCCCCGACACCACGCGACCTGTGACCTCCTCCGCAGTCAGGGGCTTGCCCGCCCCGTCCAGCGCATACAGTTCCAGTGAAACGCTCTCCCCCGCCTCCACCCGCGCCGGATATACCTCCAGCCAGCCGCTCCGGCCGCTGCGCTGACGGGAACGGGCCACATGCCTTATCGCCTGTCCCCAAAAGCGGGAAAACAGCGGATCCCCGATATACGCCCGCCACCGGTAGGTCGAATCCGTCCCGATGAACAGCACCCGGCCGGCCCCGGCATACTGTTCCACAATCAGCGGCATTTTTTGCTGTTCCAGGACGGTTAATTCCGCCAGCAGGGTCGCCGCGGGACTAACTTCTTCCCCGGCCGCTGCCCAGTAAAAGGTCGGCATGCGGCTCCAGACGCCCCGGTTCTGCGTGGCGCTGTCATACAACCGAAATGCCGGATGAATCGATCCCTGCGCAGTAACGGCCATCTGAAACGGGGCGAACGCCGGGGCATCTACTCCCCTCTTATCGACGGAAAACACCATCGGCAGCAACCGTGCCAGCGGTTCACCGGCAAAAGCATGCGGCATGGCCTGCGGACCGGCCTGGACAATCAATCCCACGCCTTCCCGCTCCACTGCCTGGGCCAATGGTTCCTGCACGACCGGCGGCAGCAAAGCCGGGGTTATATCCCCCAGCATGACCACATCATAATCGGCAAAGCCCTTCGCATCCCCCGGCAAATGGGCCATCTTATACAATTCCTCCTGCTCCTTCCTTTCCGCCGTCAGGCTCGCCTCCATCACCATCGTCACTTCCAGCCCCTGGTCGCGCCGCAGGGCATAATCGAGAAACCGGAAATCCCATCGCGGATACCCTTCCAGGTACAGCACCTTCCACCGCTGCTCGTCCACCTCGATACTCACCCCCATCCGGTTGTTGATCGGAACCTGTTCCTCCCCCTGCTTTTCCACTTCCACCATCAGTAGATGGGTCCCCGCCTCTTTCGCCTCGAAGGTAAGCTGCACCTGCTGGCGCTGCCCCCCCGCGAGAATCAGTTCCTTTTCCTCCAGCACCTTTTCCTGTTCGAGCAGCCGCACCTTCACGGCCCGCCCGTCAAAGCCATGCGAATGGACCGTAGCCACCAGTACCGCCGTATCCTGTAGAGTCAACTGCCCCGGACAAAGCACATCCAGGCAGGCTATATCCACCAGCGGTTCGGAACTGCCCACCGGCACCGTCCACACCGGCACGGTCATTTGTTCCGTAGTAACCGTTTGATACCGCCGCAGCACCTGCGCCGGATCCGCTCCCATTGTACTCTGGCCGTCGCTGAAAACCACGATGCCGGCTGACTTTCGCCCCGCCATCTGGTCCATCACCTCCTCCAGCACCCCGCCCAGATTGGTATCCTTTTGCCCGGCGGTGATAACCTCCTCCCCTCCCCCGCCGCTCTCCGCCATCCCAGGTACTAAATTCCTGGCAAAGCGATACGAACGCAATTCGAACCGTTCCTTTAATTCATCCAAAAGCGGTTTATGTTTTTCCAGTACCCGCTGCAGGAATTCCGCCCGGTTCATATTGTTCATTTCTTTTCGGACCTGCGCATCCATTGCGGTAACGGCACCTTCAGCAGTTTTTTCCATCATACCTGCCGCCGCCGCCATTTGCACGGTCTGTTCTTCGCTGAAATTACCGACCGGCAGAGACATACTCTCCGATTCATCCTGTAACCAGAACAGCAACGGCTTGCTGGAGACCGGCTCCGTCAGCCGCAAAAACGGTCCACCCAGTACTATGATCAGTACCAGCAGAATTCCGATCCGGCAGACCGACAGAATCACACGAACGGGCCGCGAAACATGCGCCAGATTATTCCGATGCCGCAAAACAATAAAAATTGCCGCCGGCAGCAGCAGGGCCAGCCCCACCAGCAGCACCGTCGGCCGTGCCCACAGCCACTGTACCTGCTCCAGTTGTCCCGTGAGGGTTTGTTGGATGCCTAGTTTTTCCAGAAACCATGATAACAACGAATCAGCTCTCCATCCGGTTTAATTTTCCAGTTTCGTGCTCAAGTCCCGGTAATAGGCCTCAATCAGCGGTTGATACGCCTCCGGACCGCGTTCCTGCATCCCCTGAATCAGCGGCTGGCGCAGCCAGGGCGGCAGCCGGTACAGGGTCGCGCCTTCCACCGCCGCCGTATCTTCATTGGTGTATCCTATGGTAATCGCCCGTCCCTTCATTGCCGCCGCCCCGCCCCATCGGCTCCCCGCCATCGCCCGGCCGGCGGGGATATAAGAATTATTCTGGACATATAAGTTCCGTGCCACCCAGCCGGACAAATCCAGCGCCTGCCGCATATCCGCCGAACCCAGGATATTCATCAATCCCTGCATCTGCGGTTTTTCCTCCCTCGACATAAACTGATCCAACTGCTGAATCGTCTGGGCCAGCCGATTTTGCACCGAGTTCAGGTCGCTGCTATTGGCGGTCAATTGCTGCTGCATCTGGTCCTGATGCTGCATCAGCATTTTACGCGGGGTAGCCGCATCACCGCCGGAGGCCGCGGCGGGCCGGGGATCCCGCTCGGCAAACCGCGGATCGATCCGGCCCCGCTGGGCTTCCGCCGGCAGATTCACTGGCTGATCCCACCAGTCCAGCTCTTCCTTCTCCAGCAGTTCCTCCAGTTGGTTTTTCATCCCTGCCATTTCCGGCTGGGACGGCTGGCCGGTATTTTCCTCCGGGGTATCCGCTTCGACGGGCGCGGCATCCACCAGCCGGCCGGGAGGTACCCACGGCGCCAGGGGCATCGTCTCCAGATCTTGTTCCTGCTTCTCTCGCTGTTTTTCCAGCAGCTCCCGCACCCGATCCATCAATTCCAGCGCCTCCGGGTCCAGTTCCTGCTGACGGCTGGATACTTCTTCCAGCTCCTGCGGCCTGGCACTGGCCGCCGTCTGCTGAAGGGATTCCACCTGCCGGCGCAGACTCTCCAGCGATTCCCTTTGCGATTCCAGATAGGTATTGAGTCCCTGCAGTTGTTCCCGCGCCTGCCGGGCCTGCAGCTCGGCCATCAAATTACTCAAACTTGCCTGAGACTGGTCCGGGGCCTCGGCCAGTTCCTGCCGGGCCGCCATAATTTCCCGCAATTGCCTCTGTAATTGCCCCAATTCCCCCTTTTGCTCCGGAGTCAACTCCTGCAGGCTCTCCAGCCGCTTCAACACCTCCTCGCTGAGAATCTCGGTATCCCCCATCGGAAACATCCCGGTAATCTGCTGGGCACGCAGTGCCATCACCCGCAGCGCCTCCGCCTCCGCCGGCAGAGCCAGCATCGTATCTTCCCCTTCCGCCGCCCGGTACAACTGCTCCGAAAGAGCCAGTAATTCCTGCCGTTCCTGCTGAATCCGGCGGTACATCTCCTCCATCTGCTGCCGCTGCTCGGGACCGATCCCCTCATTCCAGGAATGGAGCATCCGCTTCATGTCTTCCGCCGTCATCACCGTCCCATCCGGATTCAGAAGCGTTACCGTCCCTGATGCATCCATATTCACTGAAAATCCTTCCGGCTGGGAAACAAGATCCTCAGCCGCTTCGGCGGATAGCTGCCCCTGAAAATCCACCAGATTCTGGATATTCTCCAGGATGCCCGCCAGCGCCTGATTCACCCCGTCCGTTTCCTCGCTCTGCTCCTGGGACGTCTCATCCAGACGGAGTTCAAAGGTTTCGCTGGCACAGATCTGCTCTTTATAATCCTGCGCAAAAATTCGATAATAAAGCGGCTGCTGCGGTACCATATTCAGAGCCTTCATATCTAAAGAGGTAATCACCTTGCAGTTGACCTGCGGCTGTTCATAATGCGAAAGCTCCTGCGGATCTCCCAGTTGATCGGGATTCGGGCCGGTCTGCATATAAACATCCGCAATGCCGAAATCATCACAGACCCGAATTACCAGCGGCACCGCCTGCGGAGTCGGCAGGGTAAGACTCCGGCCCGGCCGCTCGATCAACACCGTCGGCCGCTGGTCTTCCGTCACCAGCAGTGCAATCGCCTGAAGGGCAGCATTGGCATAGCCCAGCCGGTTCCGGAATTCCAGGGTAAAATGGCATTCCTCCGCCGGAATGGTCCCCTCCCACCGTCCCTGCCCCGCATTGTACTGCATCGGCACGGACTTAATTTTCTCCAGATTTACTTGTTCCACATCTCGTTTAACCGGCTGCAAAGATCCGGCCCGGTCAAACAGCACACTCCCTTTGTCAATCCGGAATTGCAGCCCCTCCACCTGGATCGGCCCGCCCGCTGGGGCGCCGGCCAATTTGTCCGCCGGTATCTCCCACCGCTTCCAGATGCCCTTTTCCGGCAGCGGCCCGGCATCTATGGCGGTTATCTGTGGACCGGCGCCGGCTTCCACCCCAAACCAGTCCTGTAATGTTTCCGCCGGCGCCGCTTCCGCCGCCGCCCCATACGCCAGCTCATATGTAACACCGGCTGTCAACACTCGTATTTTGACGCTGTCCGGACTATCCTGCGGATCGATCCGGGCGTAAACAAACAGGGTCTCCCCCGCCGCCACGGTCAGGGGATGCAGACGCGTGCGAAAACCATACGGCTGGCGCGACCACGGAAACGTATGGGCCTGACCGCCGCTGTAAGCCCCCTCATTCGTCCACCGCCATTTGCCCATCACTTCCGCATCCGCGGGAACATCATCCTCAAACCACACGGTCTCCTGTATTTCCTTCTGCTCGATTACCTGCTTGCCGGCCTTAAAAAGATGGATCTCTCCCTCCGTCACATCTCCGCTCACCGCTGCCGACAAACCAATTTGCGAACCGGCTGGTGCACTCAGTTGCCGCCCCACTTCGCTCACCGTCAGCGGTTCGGGAATCTTCAGATACTCCGGCAATTGAATCCGGGCACTAATCCTTTCCAGAATCGGCCGGTGCATCACCGTGATGCGATGGGGAACCGTCCAGGTGCCCCCGCCCACCATCTGGTAATGATAAGAAGTATTGACCGAACCGAGAGTATAGGCAAACTGTATGTCCCCTTCCCGCTGCATGGAGTAGGTAGAATACTCTCCCTGGTCATTCCACAGCCGCAGTGTCAGATTTTCCAGTTTCTCCCCCTCGACCGTGGACCACAGCCGCAGCGGTTCCCCAAACAATACGGAGGTATCGCCCGGATAGGCCCGCAAACGTACGGAAGTGACCGGTGGAATCGCTTCCCGCGGCTTCAACAAACGCAGCGCCGCCGTGGAAATCCGTTCCGGATACTGCCAGGCCAAAACCACCGCCAGCAAGAGCGTCAGTCCCGCCGCCAGCGTCACTTTTCGCAGTGGCGTCGGATCCGCCACCTTATGTATCCGGTAGTCCGCCAGCCGTTCCGCCGTCTGCCGGATTAAACGGTCCTCCAGCGGCTGTAGCCGTTCCTTCCGGATACTCCGCCGTCGCCGCAAATCAATCACCGTAACCAGACTATTGTGCATCTTCCCTACCACTCGTTCTATCAGGTAGGCGATATGCTCCAGCCCCATCGGTCGGATCGCCGGCCAGGCTACCAGCAGCATAAAGATAGTTGCCGCCAAAAACAGCAAAATCACCCCCACCCCCACTCGCAGCCACACCGGAAACGGCAGCAGCATATCCAGAACCGCTCCGGCTGATAATCCCCCCACACCCCCCACAATCAGCAAGCCCAGCCCCACCAGCACCGCATTGCGGCGCAACCGGCTGCGGGTCGAACGTACCAGCCTTTCCAGTTGCGCGGATATTTCTTGGGTCGATTCGTTCATGATTTCATTTTACCATTCATGCCATTTTCTTCAAATTCCCTTCGTGCCCGGCGGCACCTGATATTCCGCCATACCCATCAGCGCCAGCCCATAACGAAACCAACGTTTCACCGGATGCGCCTCAGCCAAAATGGCTCTGCCGCCGGCGGGCTGGGGGATCGGTTCCCGGCGGGGACGCAGTGTGGACATTAAAAATTCAGCACCAATGATAATAAAACATAGCCAGATCAGCGTCCGCCAGATTTCCCGCTTATAGGTCAATTGCTCCGACAGCGTGGTATCCTCTGGCAGGCTCCGCAGATAAGCCAGTTCCGGTACCCCCGCGAATATCTGCCGGATTTGGGTCTCGCTCATCATGGTAAAATCCGCCTTCTTATCGGTCAAATTTACCGCAAATCCCAGTTCCAGGCTCTCGGCGGCCCCTTCCGCCCGGGGGAAGATCTGACAGGTATAGAATCCTTTCTGACCGGTTTGCAGCATGGCCCCCATCAGACTCCGGCCGCTGCGATGCAGCTCGATTTTATGCCCCTTGCCGCCGGGATCGTTCACCTGCACCCGCGCATCCGGCCAGCGGTCCGTCAAACGGATTGGCGCCGGCTGCGAGGGCGCCACGGCCAAAATCACGGAGGCATCCGCCGGTTTCTGTAAATAGGCGATGGAACGTAAAATAATAGGCACGAATTCCGGTTTTAAGGGCAGATTGGACCAGCCTGCCGTCGCGGCAAAACCCGACACCAGTATTTTCCCCTCCCCCAACGGTACTTCCGCCAGTAGGGCCGTCCGGTCGCCCAGCCGCATCAGCACGGCAGAAGGACTAACCGTAGCTGCCTGCTCTTTCGGTTCTTCCTGGTTTATTGTCAGCGGAAAATACCGGTAAAACTTGACCGTACTGAAATAATCGGCCTCCTTCTCCGCAAAGGCACTCAGGACCGGATGAGCCAGGTCAATAGTCCCCACCGGCTGAAAACCGGATTCATCCTGTTCATTCCCAACCGGTGGCGCCAGCCGCAACTGGCTGGTCGCCGCCGCAAGCAAATACTGGTTGTAGTCCTCCGGATTCGTGTGGACACCGGGCAGAATAAATAATCCGCCTCCCGACTCCACATAACGCTGCAACAAAATTCCGCGTGCAGCATCCATAGGTACATCGGCTGCTATTACCGCATCGGACGTATTGAGCAGGGCCTCGGTCAACTGGTCAAAAGGAACCGTTATCACCTGAATCGCAGCGGCCAGCCGGCTTTCCTCCAGGTTCAGCGTACCGGAAACATTCTGCGGGGAGGTAAGCGCTGCCTTAACATAAACCTCCGCCGAACCGGCACGGCTCTCGCCCGCCGGACCGGTCACCAGCAGAACATCCAGTTTTTCCGCGGCATTCAGACAAAATAAAAACGTATCATCCTCCGGAAAGGCATCGCCGGGCAGTTGAAATTGTCCCCGAATCATTCCCGAATGATTGGGAATGATGCTGATGGATTGGGTAATACGCTGTTTGGGTTGGAGCGTCAGATTGATCTGCCGGGCCAGTTCCTCATCCAGCAGCACCGAAAGCACCGTTTCCGCCGGCCGGTCGGCCGAGCTGTTCACCACCGTCGCATTCAGCAAAACGGGCAGCCCCTGGATAACTCGCTCCTCCTGGGGCGGCTCACCCGCAATGGCAACATTTTCCACCGTCTCGCCGGACCCGACATTTAGAACCACTACCGACGTTTGCGTATCCAGCTTTTGCAGGACCGGATGATTGGCCAGCCCCTCCCAGGCACTTTGCAGACCATCCGTCAACAGATAAATCACCCGCCGGCCGTGCGGCTTTGTGGAAAAAATCTCCTGAAACGCCCCCGGCAAATCAGCACTGCCGGCATCGACCGTCAGTTCCTCCAAACGCTCGATAATAACCTCCGGTTCCTGCACAAAGCCTTCCGCCAGAACCACCGGCTTCTTCCCCGCCCGGATCAGCTTGAGATGGTCTTCCGGCCGGAGCATGTTCACAATGGTCTTGGCGGCCTCCCCCGCCCGCTGGAGGCTGGTCGTGCCGCTGCTGCGGACCGCCATCGAGGACGAAGCATCGATCACCAGCGCTACATCCTTGCCTCCCCCGCCGAGTCCCAAAAAGGAAAAATGCTGCACCACCGGCCGGGATAAAACCAGCACGATCAGCCCCACAAAGACTAGCCGTAACAGCATCACTAGAAATTCCAGAAAACGGGCGCGGCGGCGCTGCTGTACATAGCTTTCCATCAAAAAACGAAACGTACTCAACTCCACCGTACGCAAACTCCGCAGGGTTATCAGGTGCAGAACCACCGGGATCAAAACCAGCGGCAGAAACCAGAGTAATTGCGGATTAACCATACACCTATGCCTTCTTCATCTCATCCGGCCTCGTTTTCCCAGATATGCACTCAAGGCCAGATCCCAGCCGGTATCCGTGGCCAGCAGCTCATAACTGACGTTTCTCTCCAGACAGCCCGACCGCACCTCATCCAGAAAGGTCCCCAGCCGCTGGAGATATTGCCCGCGTACATTCTCCGGGTTGGTCACCACCGTGCCCGATCCCTCCATATCCTTGAACCGCGTCAGCCGGTTGTAGGGAAACTTCAATTCATGCGGATCCATAATATGAAATACAATCACCTCGTGCTTTTGATACCGGAAATGCCCCAGTGCCCGGAACAATTCCTCGGTTTTATCCAGCAGATCGCTAATAAGGATTATCAGCCCCCTCCGTTTCATTCTGCCGGCCAGTTCGTGCATGACGTTTCCCATCCGGCTTTCTTCCCGCGGCCGAATCGTCTCCAGCAGATCCACCAGGTACCGGAAATGGCTGGCAGTGGAGCGGGGTGGGAGGTAATGACGTAATCGGTTATCAAATAATGCCAGACCCACCGCATCATTCTGCCGCAACATCAAATACGCCAGCGCCGTTGTCAGATAGCAGCCATATTCCAGTTTGGTCATGCGGTTTTCTGCCGCAAAATGCATCGACCGGGACATATCCAGCAAAAT
Organism: Planctomycetota bacterium; assembly: GCA_029573975.1. The sequence continues at coordinate 1,215 of JAKQBU010000403.1, read as the reverse complement.
CGTACACCGTAAATTCGTCTGATCTTCAAACAGCTTGACATAATACTTGTCCGTTTTCGCCAGCAGCCGCCAGTCCAGCATCCGAATCGGGTCGCTGATGGTATAAGGCCGGTGATCGGCATATTCCACCGAGGAGCCGTGATAAGGGCTGGGATGCCGGCCGGTAAGAAATCCCTCCACCGTCTGCCGGGCGATCAGTTCCATCCGGGAGATCAGTTCCAGTCCTTTCTGATCCAGATAACGTTTTTTTAACATATAAGTTTCTGCAAATAATTAACTTACATTTCTGATTTTGCCTAAAAATCTTTCATCCACTCCGGCCATTGGGGCGGCGGAGCATGATCGGCATTCCATTTCTGATGCCAGCGCAGTTTCCATAACTCCTTTAAGCCGACTTTCCGCACAGAAAAATCCATAAATAGGCCATGAACCGCCCCCCGGTGCCGATCCAGACAGAAAAAACGCATACACTGCATCTCGGTATATGAAGACGTCTGCCCGTCATACTCCGGCGGCGGGTCCTGATATAATGGCAGGCCCGAAGAGTAGGCACAATCCATCAAAACAGGAACCTGGTCGGCCTCTTTAACATTAAAACTGGTCCACCAGCCATCCTGCGGATAATAGGTCGGCAATACCATGTATTTTTTATCGCGTATCCAGTAGTTGGTGCCATAACTGCCTTTACGGCCTTCCTCTTCCCAGGCCGCCCCGGCGCCCCGCCCCCCTTCATTCAAGGTGCGGGCGGCTGCCGGACAAAAATTGATACCCGGCGAATCCTTCGTGTACGGTTCCAGGATGTCGGTCCATTTGTGGTAATCCAGACCCGTGAATTTGCCGTCGTGGTCGTTCAAAAATATGCCGAAATAATAGCCCCACTGTTTTTCGTTGGAAAGGCAAGCCACACCCCAAGCCTGCTGGCGGGCCTGCTGCAAGGAAGGCAGCAGAATTGACAGCAATAACGCGATAATGGCTATGACCACCAATAACTCAATGAGTGTAAATGCTTTATGTTTTTCCATGGAGTATTCTTTTGGTATTCGATCCATACCAAAGGGAAACGAGACGATAGCCGGTTGGCGGTCTCAAACAATCATATGGTTTTCGGCATCTCTTCCAGCAACTGATCGATAATGTCATCGGTGCTGATGTTCTCGCTCTCGGCGGTAAAATTTGTCACTAACCGATGACGTTATCGATCAGTTGCTGGAAGAG
>JAKQBU010000401.1 GCA_029573975.1 Planctomycetota bacterium | reverse complement strand
ACGGAGCAGTTTTTCGCTGGCGGCCAGCCGGCTGAGCGCGGACGTGATGGAGTTCACCGCCAAGACCTCCAGCGTATCCAAGGGGGAGACGTTGCGGGATACGGCCCGAAATCTGGAGGCGATGGGGATCGATATTGTGGTCATCCGGCACAGTGCCGGCGGGGCGCCGCACCTGCTGAGCCGGTGCATCGATGCGTGCGTCATCAACGCGGGCGACGGCTACCATGAGCATCCGACGCAGGGTCTGCTGGATATTTTCACGATCCGGGAACTGCGGGGCGATATGACGGGGCTGAAGGTAGCGATTGTAGGGGATATCGCACACTCGCGGGTGGCGCGGAGCAATATCTGGGGCCTGCATACGCTGGGGGCGCAGGTGTTTCTGGTGGGGCCGCCGACGCTGATGCCTTCGGAGGTAGGCAAGCTGCCAGTGACGGTCTGCCATGATTTTGATGCGATTATTGGCCAGATGGATGTGATTAACATGCTGCGGGTGCAATTTGAGCGGATCGGCAGTACGGTCTTTCCGTCAGTGCGGGAATATACCCGACTGTTCGGACTGACAATGAACCGGATGAAGCGGGCGAAGAAGGATGTAATTGTGATGCATCCGGGTCCGATCAACCGGGGGCTGGAGCTGGAAAGTGAAGTAGCCGACGGGCCTAACAGTACGATTCTGCGGCAGGTGGCCAACGGGCTGGCGGTGCGGATGGCGGTATTGTTTCTGGTGAATCAGGCAGCAGCCCAAAAATAAAAAAACAAATTTAGAAATGCAAAACAAAGGAAGAGAATAGAATCAAAAATATGACAGACCTTCTGATTAAAAACGGCAGGATCATCGACCCGGCGAACGGAATAGACGGCAAGGGGGATGTTCTGGTTCGGGAGGGGAAGATCGCAGAGGTGGGCCGGGTATCTGTGGATGGGGCAACAGAGGTGATCGACGCCCGAAATCTGCTGGTGGTTCCTGGTTTGATTGATATGCATGTGCACCTGCGGGAGCCGGGGGATGAAGAAGAGGAGACGATTGCCAGCGGGGCGGCGGCGGCCGTGGCAGGCGGTTTTACCTCAGTGGTTTGTATGCCCAATACCGACCCGGCGATCGACAACGAAGCAACGGTGGATTTTGTGTACCGGCAGGCGGCCAAAGCGGGCAAGGCGAATGTCTTTCCGGCGGGGGCGATTACCAAAGGCCGGGAGGGCAAGGAACTGGCGGAAATGGGGCAGATGGTGCGGGGCGGGGCGGTGGCGTTTACCGATGACGGATCCGGGGTACAGAACCCGGCGGTGATGCTGCGGGCGATGCAATATGTGAAGATGTTTGATAAGCCGATATTGGAGCATTGCCAGGATAACGCCCTGTCGGGCGGCGGCTGCATGAATGCCGGTTTGCAGGCGACGGTGCTAGGGCTGCCGGGGATGAACCGGCTGGCGGAAGAGCTGATGTTATACCGGGATATTCAATTGGCGCGGCAGGCGGGGGCGCGGTTTCATGCCCAGCATCTCTCGACGCGGGGAGCGGCCCAGATGGTGCGGCAGGCCAAGCAGGAGGGGATCCGGGTGACGGCGGAGGTGACGCCGCATCATTTGCTGCTGACGGAGGAAGCCTGCCAGGGATACGATACGAACTATAAAATGAATCCGCCGCTGCGGACGCGGGAGGATATTGAGGCCCTGCGGCAGGCAGTGGCGGATGGGACGATCGACTGCCTGGCGGGAGATCATGCCCCCCATTTAGCCAGCGAGAAGGAGCTGGAATTTCTGAGTGCGCCATCGGGAATCATCTGCCTGGATTGCGCCCTGGGGTTGTATGCCAAGGCGCTGATTGAAACGGGGACAGTTGATTGGCCCCGCCTGATTGCGCTGATGACCAGCGGGCCGGCGCGCATTTTGGGGATTGCCAAGGGCACCCTGGGGATAGGATGCGAGGCGGATATCACTATTATTGATCCCCGTCATAGCTGGG
>JAKQBU010000356.1 GCA_029573975.1 Planctomycetota bacterium | reverse complement strand
ACGGTAAAGATGAATGCCCATAAGACGGTGACGGTGGAGTTTGAGCAAATCCCGGTGGTGTTCTATAATCTGACCACGTCCGTTGCGGGCGGCAGCGGGACGATTAAGCCGACATCGGGTACCTATACATCGAATACCGTGGTGACGCTGGAGGCCAGCCCGGCTACGGGTTATAAAGTGAAGAAATGGACGGGGACGGAGAACGACAGTTCAACCGGTAATAGCAATACGGTAAAGATGAATGCCCATAAGACGGTGACGGTGGAGTTTGAGCTGATCCCGGTGGTGGTGACCTATACGCTAACGGCCTCGGTATCGGGCGGGGGCGGAACGGTCAGCCCGGCCTCGGGAACGTATAACGAGGGGACGGTGGTGACGCTGACGGCCAGCCCGGCTACGGGGTATGAGGTGTCGAAATGGACCGGCACGAATAATGACAGTTCCACCAGCAACACCAATGCGGTGACGATGAATGCCAACAAGACGGTGACGGTGGCCTTTGTGAAAAAGAAATATACGCTGACCACCAGTGTCAGCGGCGGCAGCGGCAGCATCAGCCCGGCGAGCGGGGGAAGCTATGATCATGGCAGTGTGGTGACTTTGACGGCCCAGCCGGCGGCCTGCTACCATGTGAAAAAATGGACCGGGACCAGTAACGACGCCTCGACGGAACTGAGCAATACGGTGATGATGACCGCCAACCGGACGGCCAGTGTGGAGTTTGCGATCGACCGGTATGAGCTGGCGGTGCAGGTGAACGGCGGGCACGGCAGTGTTACCGCCAATCCGGCGGGAACGGAGCATGACTGCGGGACGACGGTACAGTTGACGGCGGTTCCGGAAACCAACTACCGGGTCAAATCGTGGACGGGTACGGTGAATGATGCCTCGAAGAGCGTGCAAAATTCGGTGGTGATGAACGGGGATCAGTCGGTAACGGTGGAATTTGAAGTAATCCCGCCGGGTCCGTTTTCCCTGACCTATCAGCAGGTTGGCGGCGGAGTGCCCCCCAGCCAGCCCAGTGTGACCGAATATGAAGCGGGGGAGGTAGTGCCGCTGTCGGTGCAGCCGCCGGAGGGGTACCGGGTTCTGGCCTGGCAGGGTACGGATGACGATACCTCGCGGCAGTCCACCAATACGGTGACGATGAATGCGGACAAGGAAGTGACGGTGGAGCTGGCGTCGGACCTTACCGCGCAGAAGTGCAAGGTCAAGGCGGAAAAGATTGCCAAACAGGGAACGATCCAGTTGGCCGGCAGCTTTACCGCCACCGCTGAAGAGGCGGCGGTTGCCACGGCCATCGATATCGTGATTGAAGCGATGGATACGCAGGTGGTGTACGGCGAGACTATCCCGTATAATCCGGCCAGTCTGAAGAAGGGGGTGTTCAGCTACAAGCGAAAGGTCGGCAAAGGGGAACCGGGGGCGATTACGGCTTTTCAGTTTAATTTGACAAAAGGCACGTTTTCCCTGACGGCCACCCGGATCGAGCTGGCGGCGGGACTACACAGCCCGTTTGCGGCGGTTATCCAGCTTGGGGAGTATGTGGGGATGGCGGAGGCGGGGGAACAGGTAATCAACGGCAAGAAGGCGATCCCGCTGCGGCTCTTGCAGGGATTTGAGGATACCCTGCAGGCGGACAAGGCGCAGTTGAAGCTGGGGACCGGAAAGAAGGAGGGGAAGGATGCCCTGCTGGTTCAGGGCGGTATTACGACGGCAAGTCTGGAGCCGGCTTTGGAGGCCCAGGAATGGACGATTTTCTGGGGAGAGTACCACAGCTTTGTCATTCCGGCGGGGAACCTGGTGCAGGTCAAAGGGGCCAAATATCTGTGCAAGAAATACCAGGATCCGCAGGGCTGGGTGGTGAGCGGTTTGATCGATCTGGATAAATGTGTTTATAAGATCGTAATCAAGGACGCCGATATCGGGGCGGCGGAGAGTCCGGCGGCGTTTGGTATGCAATTCGGCGCATTCGACGAAACGGTTTCCCTGCCCCTGACGCAAAAGAATGCGACGGTGCAGGTGTATCCGTAGGGAGCTGTTGAATAGTTTTTGCCATTTGGGCAAGATAAGGAGGGAGAGCGGCAGGAGATATCGGCCGATTATCTGAGGGGCTGGAGATAAGGAGCGACCTTGTTTTTGTTCCAGTCATAAAAGATAATGCTGCCGTGGCCGCCGAAGTGTTCTCCCTTTTTAAACTCATCCATCGTCCAGCTACACTGCTCGAATTTCGATGATAAATTGGGATCTTGGATGGCGGCGGTAAGGTCAAAACCTACCTTGCCGGCGGATTGGCAGTGTTTACGATCCATGGTTCCAAAGAGGCGGGTACCCACTCCCAACAGCAGCCAGTCCACGGGGGAGTAATAATTAGTCAATTGGCCGTCCACATGCTGCAAGGCCGGATCGAGCGGATAATCGGGACTTATCGCGGCGTGAACCAGTATGATATTCCGCAGGCGGAGCGATTTCGGCAGGGCTTCCGCTGTCATAATTGCCATCCCTCCGCCGCCGGAATAACCGACCAGATCCACAGGGGCCTGCGGATACCTTTCCTTGTATTTTACAATTTCTTCGGCAACCGATTGGGCGGCTTTACGGTTGCCTTTATAATCCGACTAGTTGGACAGCGTACCCAGAAGAGGCGGGCGTTGCCAGTCATGGGTATAGATGGCACTTTTCACCCCGGCATCCCGAAAGGCACGGCGCACTTCCGTCAGGGACCACTGCCCGCCTTCAATGCCCGGGAACATCCATATGGCTCCTTTTTCCAGCTGGGCAGCCGTTGGGTGGGATTCGGAGCAGCCGGTAAGACAGAGTTTGAGAAAGAGACCGACCACCAGGAGCCAGGTACGAGGCAGAGATACAGCAGTATGTTTCATCAAGTTTAACATATACGTCTGTAGCTGTGGAGCAGGCCGACGAAGCAGAGGAGCATGCCGGCCATACCGGTGAGCCAAGCGATTTTTAGGAGGTTGATGAGGATTTCCGTATTGAGGTTTTCGCCCTCGGCGGGGCTGGGAAGGTTTTGGGTGAGGGAGGCTTCGATCTGGAAGGGAAAGAAATGGAGGCGGTACCCGGAGGAACTGCCGGGTTCCTGGCCGAAGGAGGAAAGAAACTCCAGGGTGTAGTCGGCAATCGTGTAATTTGCCAGTTTGGTTTGGGTGACCAGGTATCGGACGAAATGGACGGGGCGCAGGAAAAGCTGGGATTGATGGTAATCCCAGAGGGGATTGGCAGAGGGGAGGCCGGCATCGGCGGCTGGCTGGGAGATGGGCGGCGGCTCATAGGCGACGGCGGAAATCTGGATGGGGATACTACTCAGAAAGAGCAGGCCGATAAAAAGGCGGAGGCTGCGGGGCGGGCGTCCCAGGGCTTTTTCCAGGCGGAAGCTGCGGTGTTTGACCATTTCGGCCAGGACCAGCCGTTCCAGTCCGACCACCAGCGGCAGCACCAGAAACGGCAGGAGAGCGGCCTGATGGCGGGCACCCCAGGCGGGATCGCCGGCCCAGTTAAGCTGCATACTGTAATAGACCAGGTTGGCGATAACGGCCAGGAAGAGGGCCAGGAAGAGGACAGTGTGTTTTCGGACAAAGCCGAAGAAGCAAAAAGGGACGGCGATGAGAATGGGATTGTAGAGGAAGAGGCTTTTTCCGGGGCTGAAGAACAGGGCGGCCAGGGCCGGGAAAAAAGAGGAACCGGCAAAGGGAGCAGCCATCTGGGAGGCGGAAAGGCCGTAACCGGTTTCGAGGCAATTTCCGAAGCGGGCGAAATTGTACCAGCCCATCAGGGCCAGGAAGGGGACCAGACCCAGCAGGAGGGCCAGGAGCCATTTGGAGATGCGCCAGAGAGGATGAATTTCCTTAGCCCAGGCGATTTCCCACCCGGCGGCCACCAGAAACATCGGCAGGATCATGAGGAGGGAAATCATGTCGATATGCAGACAAATCCCCAGGATGGCCGAGAGAAAGAAGGCAGGCAGGAAGGAATGTGTTTTTTCATTCAGGATCAGGAGGAGGGCGGCGGCGGTGAGAAAGAGCACCAGGAGAGATTCTTCCTGCATATACAGGGTGTGCTTCCAGTGATAGGTACCGGCGGCCAGAATGATTGCCATCAGGATGGCAGTGCGGACGTGATAGCCGAGGGCGACGACCAGGCGGTAGAGAAGAAAGACGGTCAGGGCGCCGAGGGCGGGGAAGAGGAGGGTGGCGGCGAGGAACTGGCCGGTGAGATCGGCGGCCTGGGGGCTGTACCAGTCGGAAAAAGCCAGGAGGCGGGCGGCGGCGGCAAAGGGGGTCAGGCAGAGGGAGAGGGCCGGGCCTTTGCGGGAGGAGCCGGTATCGGGGAGGGGGATGGCATGTTCCCGGCCGGCCGGTTCGGCGGGCCGGGCCGGGGGCGGGGGGGTGATCCATTGTTTGGCGAGGGACCAGTGGATTTGAGCGGAGGGGGGCAGGATGCCGGGGCTGCTGCACCAGTATAACAGTAAACAGGTCAGAAAGAGCCAGAAGCCGGGTTTCAATCTTTTGGTTTCTTGATCCATACTTTACCATTTTTCACTGTGAGACGCTGCTGTGCGAAGAGCTTGATGGCCTCGGGGTAGGCCAGGCATTCCTGTTCTAAGACCCGCGCC
>JAKQBU010000355.1 GCA_029573975.1 Planctomycetota bacterium | reverse complement strand
CACTTTGCACCAGAAGCTGAAGAAGTTTGGGTTGATGTGAAGTGTTTAGAAGCATCTATAAGGTGCTTCCAGAATCGCTATAGAATCATAAACTAAAAAGGAATGTATGGTGGGAAAAGATTTGGCGGTTCAGAGTGCCGTAAATTACCGAACACTAAAAAATGCATCTTTCGCTCACGGATGCTTGAACAGTCCGCATAATTCTCTGCGAATATCCGACCTGAATGACCTTTCCCCCGAAAGGCTTTTCTCTTGCCTCAAGCATAGTTATACATTATTATTCACGCCCAATAAGGCCTTATAATCAAAAGTAATTTATCTGCTTCCAGGACTGCGGAAAAGAGCATTCGAGGGCCGCGGAAAGCTGACCGAAAAAAATCTTATGCAAAAACAAACACCCCCCGACTTGACCCGTATAACCCTGCAGGTATTGTGGATAGGGGTCCTGATTGCGGCGACATTCTGGATCATGAGGCCTTTCCTTCCGTCCCTGATCTGGGCCGCAATGATCGTTGCCGCTACCTGGCCCGTGATGATCAAAGTGGAAAAATGGCTCTGGGGAAAGCGGGGGCCGGCCGTCACCTTTATGACCCTGGCCATCTTGTTTGTTTTTGTCGTCCCTTTTTCCCTGGCCATTGCCGTAATTGTTGAAAATTCCGGGGCCATCGCGGGCTGGATCAAAAATCTTCAAACTATGAGCATGCCAGCCCTGCCCGGGTGGGTTGCCGGGCTCCCGCTTGTCGGCCCTAAGCTGGTCGCTTCATGGCAAAGCGTTGCCGCGGGTTCAGAAGAGATTTCGGCGCGCCTGGCCCCCTATGCCGGGATGATCCTGGGCTGGTTTGTGTCCCAGGCCGGCAGCATCGGGATGATAGCCATCCAATTCCTGCTGACGGTTATCATTGCGGCCGTCTTCTACTCCAAGGGCGAAACAGTCGCCGCCGGGATAATCCGCCTGGCGCGCAAACTGGGCGGCAGTTACGGGGAAGAGGTTGCGGTCCTGGCCGCCCAAACAGTCAGGGGAGTGGCCCTCGGCGTAGTCGGCACGGCCCTGATCCAGTCTGTAATCGGCGGTATCGGTCTGGCCGCAGCCGGTGTGCCGGCGGCGGCGCTGCTTACCGCATTCATGTTCGTGCTTTGTGTCGCGCAGCTCCCGTCTGCGCTTATCCTGGTCCCCGCGTTTTCGTGGCTCTATTACAGCGGCGAGACTGCGTGGGGGACGGTATTGCTGGTGATAACCATATTCGTCAGCACGATTGACAACTTCCTGAAGCCCCTGCTTATCAGGATGGGCGCCGATCTGCCGATCTTCCTTATTTTTGCCGGGGTCATAGGGGGCCTGGTCACTTTTGGAGTAGTCGGCCTTTTTATCGGCCCGGTTGTGCTTGCGGTCAGCTACCGGCTTTTGGAAGTTTGGCTGGGCGGCCCGGAAGTTCCCGTCAAACAGGAATTGAAACAGGATTTGAAACAGGTCCAAAACTGAGACTTATTGCTGAGCGCAAATGGAATTCAAACTGGTCGGGAATTACTTAGGATGAATACCGAGATGCTTTCGGAAAACATAAGCAGGACAAACTCCGGCATCCTGGCCTGCCCGGACTGCGATCTGCTGCAGCGCGTTCCCGCGCTGGAGCCCGGGGCTGCGGCGCAATGCAGGCGCTGCGGGCAAACTGTTGCCGTCAACAAGGCCGGATCGCTGGACCGCACACTGGCCCTCACCCTTGCCGCCTCAGTCGTTCTCGTCATAGCCAATGTTTCGCCCCTGATGGAGCTGTCGGTTTCGGGACGGCATGCAAGCACGACTATAATAGGCGGAGCCTTGGAAATGTGGGCCCGCGACCAGAAGCTGACAGCCCTGCTGGTCGTATTCTGCACTGTGCTGGCGCCCGCCATCCACATAGGCGTCACGGCCGCCGTCCTGCTATTCGTGCGGCGCACCCCGGCGCCGGCA
>JAKQBU010000392.1 GCA_029573975.1 Planctomycetota bacterium | reverse complement strand
CATCAGTGGGAGCGGTAAAGCGGACGCAGATCTTATTGCTGGGATTGTGATAATCCGGCGTCATAATGTTGCACCCATTCGGTGCCCAGTACATCCCGCCGGGCCAGAGACCATAATAAATCTCATCGCTGCTGATATTTTTACTGCAGTTACCCAGAAAATCGGGGTCCGTTGTGCACCAGTCGTTCAGACGCGGTTCCGAAGCCCAGACACCGTTTATCGTACCCTCTCCATATACTTTGTTATGCAGGGTGAAATTCGAAAAACTGGCATCCAGATACCCATAGCTCCATACCCCATTCGGATTGGTGCCGAATACGGTAAAATCCGCGTAATAATTATACGTCTGGGCCTGAGCTACACTGGCAAAACCAATTGCCAGCAATATCATTAGAAAACTAAACTTGCACTTTTTCATGCGTTTTCTCCTTACATAATGATTTCTTGTAAGCGTTCACTGAACTAATATCGTTTTATGTAAAAGTGGCTTTGTGTCCGATAACTATTATATGGACAAAGACACATATATAAAACAATTGGAACAGGAAATTGTCCAATTGAAAAAGCAGATAAAAGAGCTGGAGCGGCGTTTGGGGATGAACTCGCAGAATTCTTCCAAGCCGCCCTCGTCCGATCCGCCGGGGATGCCCACGGCCCTTCCCCGGAAACTGCGGCGTAAAAAACGCGGGGCCAGAAAGGGGCATCCGCCGTATCTGAGGGAGCTTTTGCCGCAGGAACTGGTAAAAAAGCATATCCATCTTAAACCCAACGTATGCACCTGCGGCAGTACCCATCTCCAGGATACCGATCAGGAACCATTGCGGCATCAGATTGTCGATATACCGCCCATTCAGCCGGAGGTCATTGAATATGTCCAGCACATATCGCAATGCCGGGACTGCGGCGCATTGATCTATCGGCCTTTGCCGGATGACATCCAACGCCGGCACTTCGGCCCCGGCGTCTTGGCCATGGTCGGGATTTTGACCGGTGTGCTGAATACCAGCAAGCGGAAGGCCGCGGCGATGCTCAAGGAGGTCTTTGGCGTACCGATGAGTCTGGGCGGCCTGAGCAATTGTGAGGCGCAACTGACGGAAGCTATGGCACCGCCCTATGAAGAAGTTGCTGATTTTGTGCGACAACAGACCGTCGCCCACGCCGATGAGACGGGCTGGCCCCGCGGCAATCGTCTCAAAGGCTGGCTGTGGGCGCTGGGCTGTTCCACGGCGGTCTTTTTTATGGTTCAGGCCCAGCGTAGTCAACAGGCGGCACGCACCCTGCTCGGCGGTTTTACGGGTCAACTGGTTAGTGACCGCTATAACGCCTATAAATTTTATAGTTGGATTCGCCAGATTTGCTGGGCGCATTTGAAGCGGGATTTTAAGGCCCTGAGCGAGGCGAACGGCCCGCTGGGGAAAATAGGCGGCCAGCTTCACGAGTTGGCCCAAGAAATCCTGAAACTGCGCAAGCGAGTCCGGGACGGCACCTTGCGCTGGGAAACCTTTCAACACCGTATGCCCGCCCTGCAACAGCGGGTGGAATCGCTGCTGGAAGCGGGCGCGCATTTTGACGGGAATCTGGGCGGCAAGTGCCGGGATATCCTGGAACACCGGCAGTGCCTGTGGACGTTTGTGCAGGATCCCAAGGTGGAGCCGACCAACAATCTGGCCGAGCGGATCGT
>JAKQBU010000336.1 GCA_029573975.1 Planctomycetota bacterium | reverse complement strand
TCCAGATCATATCCTCCGGCTGAACGTGTTGGAGAACCAGGTCACAATACTTTTCATTGACACGCCGATAAAATGACCATGACTGGTTATCATAGACGGTATATAAGGAGAAATAGTGAAATAACGGCCACAGAGTCTTGTTACAAAAATTATGATAGAATTCATTAATCTCTTCTTCGGAAAAAAATATTGGTTCACATTTTTCCGCCCTCGCTCGTTTCTGAATTTCCTCCTGGTCCAGACTGGTAAGGTGATCCGCAGCCATACCCGGCCAGCCGATCCAGAAATAATCCATCATTTCATTCAGGGATTGCAAACCCACTGCCAAACCGCCGGTGCTGGCAGAGAAATGTATTTTATCCCTGGTTTTTTTTACCGTAAACGGCAACCTGTTGGAAACATTCAATATTCTTTTCACCGGTCCTCCCATCCTAAAATCCAATGATTATTTGTTTTCTTGATTGTATTCCTCATTACCTCATATTCAACAATCCTGCTGGATTCATGGGGAGGCAGCAACAATTCTACATGGAGATAAGTGAGATAAGTTATTAAAATGCAATGAATTATAAATAGTAAAAGAAATAAATTTTTATTATAAAATAGGCATTTTCTATCATTTCTTCCGATTCTAATCCGCATATTTCACAGGCTTTCGGCTTTCAGGTGTCTTTTGGCCCGTTTACTACGTTCTGGTCATTAACTGCCCTCGATATATAGACTATTTGACGCAATAGAGGAAATCAGGCGCGGCGGGGATCAGCGGCGGGTTCTTTTTTTGCGGCGGCGATGGAGGCGGTAGCCGCGGTAGAGAAGGGCCAGGGCAATCCATACCAGAATCGCTGCCAGCGGGTAAACGAACAGGCGCGGGAACAATGCCAGCAGAACGGCAACCAGCAGCAGGAACATGCCGGCTACAATGGCGATACGGGCTTCGATCGGTTCCAGGACCCGGCGGTTGGCAAAGGCGGCACCGAGGACATTGCCAATCCGCATGGCGCCGGCGGCAACCCGACCGGTCCGTCCAACCCGACCAGTCCGGCCAGTCCGGCCGGTTTGGCCGCGGTCTCTTTTTATATGGGGGAACGGGTGGCGGGTTTCACCCGGGACACGAACCTTCCGCCTGGCATCCAGGACGATTTCCGTGGCATGGGTGAGATCGTCCAGATACATTTCTTCCATAGCATGGGCGAAGGATTCATCTTCTATTACGGCGTCCAGCTCGCAGTTGCCGAACCAGCTAGCAATGTTGAGATTGGTCGAGCCGACGCGGGCCCAGCGGCCGTCGGTAATGGCGGTCTTGGCATGCAGCATGGTTCCGTTCCATTCGAAAATGCGGACCCCCCCTTCCAGGAGGGAACGGAACCCGGCGCGGGAAAGCGGTTTGAGGCCCGGGATATCGATGGCATGGGGGACCAGCAGGCGGACATCCACACCGTCCTTCGCCGCCGCCTGCAGAGCCTGTACGTAAGGGGGCGTGCCGGCATAGTAGGGATCGGTCAGCCAGAGCTGACGGCGGGCCAGGCCGGCAATGAGCTGGTCCAGGCGGAACATGCCGGCAGTGGCTGGGACGCTGGCTACTACGCGCATGCTCATATCGCCGGCGGGCGACAGGTCGTCGCGGCGGATTCTTTCGGGCCGCGGAATCGGCTTGCCGGTCATGGCCCAAACCTGGGCAAAGGCCTGCTCGATGTCCGCCACCGCCAAACCGCGGACCTCGACGCCGGTGTCGCGCCAGGGCTGGATATTTTTTTCGGGATTTCCCTCCCACATCCAGCCAACGCACAAGCCGGAGATAAAACCGACCTGTCCATCCACGGCGAGCATCTTGCGGTGATCCCGGGAAAGCCAGCCGAAGGGACTGTCCAGGGCCGGCGGATTATAACAACGCACCTCGACGCCGCCGTCCCGGAGATCTTTCCAGAACCGCCGCGAGGCGACGCGGAAACAGCCCATCCAATCGTAAATAAGCCGCACGCGAACACCGGTCCGGGCTTTGGCAATCAGGGCATCGGCAAACCGGCGGCCAGTATTGTCATCCCGGATGATGTAGTTCTCGAAATAGATATGATGGCGGGCCGCACCAATCGCGGCGAGCCAGGCGGGATAATTTTCCCCGGCATCCTTGAGCAGCCGAATCTGATTTCCCCCTACCAGGGGAGCGCCGGCGGCGCGGGAAAAGGCCTGTTCCGCCAGGATGCGCAGGTCGGTGGCAAGAATCTGACGGGTACGGTTGGTGATCCTTCGGGCCGTAAACATTATCCATTCCTCGGTTCAAGGATAGCAGGCCAGGGGCAGATGTTATGGCAGCCAACTGGCATCCGGCAATCCAGAAACACCTGAAGTATAGCAAAGTTCACGGTACATGTCGATACCGGCAGAATAAAAAGCCGGCTGGGGGATTGAACCCAGCGTGAGAAATCCATATATGCTTACAATATATTGTAAGCCGGAGGCAGGATTACAGGTGTCAAAATCCGGTGAAATGCGGATTTACAACAATCATCAGAAAAAATTGGAAAAATTTTTAGTATCGATTAAGATAGTTGATAATGTTACTATTTGAAAGAATATGTAGATGAAATGCCAATGACAAAAAATAAAGATGATGAAAGGGAAAAGAAGATGAAGACCACCCTCCTGCCCAGACGACAATTTCTGAAATCCACCGCGGCCACGGGGATCGGGCTGATTATATTACCCAGCGGCACGCTTTCCGGGCAGAATGCCCCCAGCAATAAGCTGAATATAGCCTTAATCGGGGCCTGGGGCCGGGGGATGGCCCATTGGGACTCTCTGGCGAGTGAGAATGTGGCAGCCCTGTGTGATATTGACGAGAAAAAACTGGCGATAGCCGCGGAGAAGTTCCCGAATGCCAAGCGTTATACGGATTGGCGGGAGTGCCTGGAGCAGAAGGATTTGGATGCGGTGGTCTGCTGTACGACGGATCATACCCATGCTTTTGTGGCCACGTGGGCCATGAATCGGGGTTTGCATGTGTATTGCGAGAAGCCGCTGGCCAACAGCGTGGAAGAAGCGCGGGTGGTGCGGGCGACCTATCTGAAGAACCGCAAGAAGCTGGCGACCCAGGTGGGTACGCAGCGGCACGCAGAGGAGAATTTCAACCGGGTGCGGGAACTCATTAAAGACGGGGCCATTGGCGAGCTGAAACATGCCTATGCCTGGGGCAATCGCCAGATTCCCAAGCCGGGGTATCTTCCGGCGGAGGGAACCCCGCCGGATACGCTGCACTATGATCTGTGGATCGGGCCATCGCCCATGCATCCTTATAATCCGGGGTACTTTACCGGGGAGGCTGGGGCCAATTGCCTGAGCTGGAATATGTACTGGGATTTCGGCAGCGGGCAGGTGGGCGATATGGGCAGCCATACGATGGACCTGGCCTGGAACGCGCTGGACGGTGGTAGTCCCACCTCCGCCGTGGCCAAGGGTGATCCGTTCAATCCGGATGTTACGCCCGTCAAGCTGGAAATGACATTTGAAATTCCCGCCAACGACTGGCGGCCGGCCATGGGGGTCACGTGGTATCAGGGCGGGGCGATGCCGAGTTCCCCGAAACATTATGTTGACTTGAACCAGATCGACCACGGTGCCATGTTCAAGGGGACCAAAGGTTTTTTGATTGCCGATTTCAATTCCCGGATCCTGCTACCCTTTGGCGACGATGCGGACTTGACCTATTATAAACCGCGGGGCCAAAATGAGGTGATGCCCCCCCTGGGCCATTTCCAGCAGGAATGGATCGATGCGTGCAAAGGGAATCTCAAGACGTCCTGCGATTTCGATTATGCCGGCAAGATGATTGAGATGATGCTGCTGGGGCTGGTGGCCTACCGCGTGGGCCAGAAGATTGCCTATGATCCGGCCAGCGGGCATGTTACCAACAACCAGGAAGCGGACCAGCTTCTGCGCCGCCAATACCGCGACGGCTGGACGCTGAACGGCTAATCAGAATACCGCCTGGGATCGAGCCGATTTTCGAACCGAAATTGTGTAAAACTTTCGGGAGTGGACGATTTTTGCCTGATTTTCCTGCCGATATTTCGGGACAATATTCGTATTTCCTGAGACTACCGCCCCTTGCGCACAGATAGAGATTCCAATCTAAAACGAATTTCCCACGTAAAAAAGCTTGCATGTACCTGTCCCAATCGAGTATAATTATTGTTTAACTCGGTAAATTCAGAGTAGAATAAAGGTGGAGCTTATGAAACGAATTATGGAGTGTTCGGGTAAAGTCGGTAATGACTGGGGTTTACGGCTGGTATTGGGTTGTGCGGCGATATGGCTGGCGGTGGGCACGGTGCAAGCAGCCCGTATGGATGGCCAGGAGGCAGAGGCGGCGGCCCGGCAGTGGCTGGCGGGGCGGTCGAGTCCGCTGGAAGTGCCGCTGGGCCGGAAAGTCGAGGACGTGGAGGCTCAGCTTGATGAAGAGGGGACGGTGCTATTTTATGTGGTCCGGCTGAGTCCGCAGGGATTTGTGGTGGTGGCAGGGGATGATGAGCTGGAACCGATTATCGCTTTTTCCGCCGGGACCTGGGAGGCGGATGAGGATCAACCGCTGCCGGCGGTTTTGCGGAAGGATATGGAGGAGCGTCTGGGCCGGCTGGAAGCGGGGCAGTGGCCGGAGCCGATGCGGGCGGCGGCGCAGGTCAAGTGGCAGCGTCTGGAACGGCGGGCGGCGCGGGCCATAGACGAAGGGCAGGAGGATCTGTTGCAGGCCGATGCGGAGATGGAGGAGGGGCCGGTTATGGCGCTGGGGATGACGGGGATCAGCGATATGCGGGTGCCGCCGCTGGTGCAGAGCCAATGGGGGCAGGGATCGGAATGGGGCATGTACTGTTATAATTATTACACTCCGAACCATTATCCGACGGGGTGTGCGGCGACGGCGACAGCCCAGTTGATGCGCTACAATCAATGGCCGGTGACGGGGATCGGGGTACACGGCAATACTATCCATGTGAATGGCGTGGAGCAAACGGCATACACGCGCGGGGGGAACGGCAGCGGCGGGGCTTATCTGTGGCCGCTGATGCCGCTGGATCCGGCGGAGACCATTTTGCCGGCGGAGCGGCAGGCCATTGGGGCACTGTGCTATGATGTGGCGGTGATGATTGGGACGGGCTTTGAGGCGGGCGGTTCAGGGGCCAGCCTGCAGGCGTCGAAGACGACGCTGGTGACGGTGTTCGGGTACGGGCAGGCGGTGATTGGATTCAGCAATGACGGGCATATTACCACAGGACTGGCGGAGATGATGAATCCGAACCTGGATGCGGGGCAGCCGCTGCTGCTGGGAATTGCCGGCGGCGGCTATTCCCATGCGGTGGTGGCGGACGGGTACGGGTATGATTCGGGGACCCTGTATCATCATATCAATTTCGGATGGAACGGCAGCAATGATGCGTGGTATGCGCTGCCGAATGTGGATACCTATACAAATATCGGCACGTGCATCTATAACGTGATGACCGGGGGCAGCGGGGAGATTATCAGCGGGCGGGTGACGGACGCGGCGGGCAATCCGCTGGCCGATGTGGAAGTAACCTGCAAGCTCGGTACTACGGTGGTACAGCAGACCACGACGAATGCACGGGGCATCTATGCCTTGTGCGGCCTGGCGAAACAGCAGCCTTATACCGTTTCGGCGGCCAAGCCGCCCTATGGTTTTTTGGCACAGCAGGCGGTAACGGGAGATTCTCAGGATTATGAGGAACCGGGGAATGTCTGGGGCGTGGATTTTGCGTCAGTGACGGCGGGGCCGCCAACGGCGTTTGACGGGCAGGCTGAGGCGCTATCAGGTACGGCGGCGGCAATCCTGCTGGAGGCGGCGGACGATCAGATGCCCAATCCACCGGGCCAACTGGAGTATGTAATTGTGAGTTTGCCGGGGGCGGGGATGCTGGCAGATCCCAATGGCGGAGTAATAACGACAGTGCCTTATACGCTGGTGAATAACGGTAATACGGTCCTTTATACCGGGTGCCCTTATTTTAATGGGGAGGACAGTTTTGGTTTTCAGGCGGATGACGGCGGGGCTGCGCCGCAGGGCGGGGCATCGAATACGGCGACGGTGACGGTGAATGTGGATAATCATATTTATACCACTTTTGAAATACAAACCAATAGCGTCGCCAGTTATCCGTTTCGTACCAGTGCTCACGATGTGCGGATGCAGTCGATCTATCATGCCGATGAGCTGGGCGGGGCGCAGACCATAACCGCTTTGTCCCTGAATATAGATCAGGTTCCGGGGCAGACTTTAAACGAATGGACCATTCGCCTCCAGCATACCGATTGGAACGACTATAATAGCGGTGATAACTTTCTGGCTAGCGGCTGGACCACGGTTTATCAGGGTACGGAAGCGGCGGGCAGTCCAGGTTGGCGGACCTTTACCTTCCAGGTACCCTTTGTATATAATGGCACCCAAAACCTCCTAGATCG
>JAKQBU010000335.1 GCA_029573975.1 Planctomycetota bacterium | reverse complement strand
CGGCGGAGGATGCGGACAGTGAGGGAGTGGAGGGGAAATTTTACCAGTGGAGCCGGGCGGAGATCGAGGGGGCACTGAACGCGGAGGAGGCAGAGCTTTTTATCAAGGTATTTAACATTGAGCCGGAGGGGAATTTTAATGATGATACGGGAGGGCATAAGACAGGGACGAATATACCGCATATCACGCATTTGATGGCGGAGATGGGGAAGGAGTTTCATCTGGCCAAGCCGGAACTGCGGCAGCGGCTGGAGGGGATTCGGGAAAAGCTGTTTGCGGTGCGGGAGAAGCGGGTGCGTCCGTTTCGGGATGACAAGATTTTAAGCGACTGGAACGGGCTGATGATCGCGGCGCTGGCGAAGGCGGGGCAGGTATTGGACGAGCCGAAGTATATCGAGGCGGCGAACCAGGGGGCGGAATTTATTCTGGGGAAGCTGCGGGACGAGCGGGGGCGGCTGCTGCACCGCTGGCGGGAGGGGCAGGCGGAGATCCGGGCGAATCTGGACGATTATGCGTTTTTGATCTGGGGACTGCTGGAGCTGTATGAGGCGGATTTTGCGGCGGGGCGTCTGGAGGAAGCTTTGCGGCTGAATGAGGAGTTGGGGAAGGATTTCTGGGATGAGGGCGGCGGGGGATTCTTTTTTACGGCGGAGGAGGCGGGAGAACTGCCAGTGCGGCAGAAGGAGATCTATGACGGGGCGAAACCGTCGGGCAATTCGGTGATGATGCTGAATCTGCTGCGGCTGGGGCGGATTGCGGGTCAGCCGCGTCTGGAGGAGAAGGCGGAGGCCATCAGCCGTGCGTTTTCGCATGAAGTCAAGCATATGCCGATCGGATATGCGCAGTTGATGGCGGGGGTGGATTTTGCGGCGGGACCGAGCCGGGAAGTGGTGATTGCAGGCCAGCGGGAGGGGGCCGATACGCAGGCGATGCTGCGGGCGATTCGCAGCCGGTATGAGCCGAATCAGGTGGTGCTGCTGCGGGAAACGGGAGAGGCAGAGCCGGCGATTACGAAGATCGCCCGGTTTACACGCTACCTGACCGGCATTGAGAACCGGGCGACCGCGTATGTGTGCCGGGATTACCGGTGTGAGAGTCCGACGACGGAGGTAGCGGAATTGCTGGAGCAGGTCCACGAGGATTAATGTGATTCTATTGTTTTATAGGTAGAACGATTTTCGTATAGAGTTTCAGTCAGTATGTTGATGGACAGTCCTATTGATAAAATTTAACTTACAATTAACCGATGATGAATAAAAAAATTATTTTACATGGTGTTATTTGTTTTGTTTTTTTCGTATTAATTATTTGGAGTGCGAGTCTAGAATTGCATGGCCAGAAATTAGATACGTCATCAGACGCAAATCAACTCTTGCGCATGGGATATTATATATATCATAATCACACTTTTTCCGTAGATGTAACGGAATCTGAAAATCCAAAACCCACTGCCTATCGAGAACCGTCTTATTCTTTATATCATGCATTGGTTATCAGTCTGCATCCGAGGTTACAAAGGATGACTATGGCGGAGTTATTTGACCAAAGGGGATTAGATATCATTCAACATGCACAAATTCCCATATTGGTTGCCGTATCTTTTCTGACCATGTATTTGACGGTATTGTTTACTAAGCGCATGTTATATGGGTATATTGCTTTGTCATTAACCGGTTTCAGTATGGCATACGTGATCTATTTATGGTGTTTGAAGATAGAGCTTTTTGCCGC
>JAKQBU010000332.1 GCA_029573975.1 Planctomycetota bacterium | reverse complement strand
CTCTTCCGATCTCCAAAACCATACCCTACCCGGCTTCCTACCGGTTGTCAAGCAGATTTATTGCGGTAGCGGTTGGAGTGCGGCGGTTTTTTTTCTGTGTTTTCGACCGGAATTTCCCCCCCAAAGGTGCGTTTCAGGGGTTATGACGGTCTAAAAAATACCACATAGTCTTATATTTCCCCTCTAGCCTCAGGATGCCGTTTTCGAGGGGGACTTCCCCGGCTATCGTGCCATCGGGGTGCAGGGCATAACCTTTGCCTGTACCGCCGGGTACTTTCAGGATACCGGTTACAGTCTCAATCCGGACCGGTCCCTGCCCCCAATCCCTGCCGACCGTCCGCCGATCCGTCCGGAAGATCATATCCGTATTCTCGCATCGTCCACACGCTGTGATTAGAATTATACGGCTCAGGTTCAGGGGCTGGTTATCTAAAGCGGTAACGGTTAGGGCGGCAAATTCCGGCTGGTCCAGCCGGATCAGGGGGGCCGTCTCCTCAGAAAACTGCCCGGCATGGCCGACACCAACCCAGGATGTCTTTCCTTTTGCCTGATATATCCCTTTCCCTTCGCTGTTTGTGGCCCAGCTAAAGACGGAATCCGTGCCGGTGGTGGGGGGGAGAACCTGCGTTTGCCCCTCCGCCGATGATTCGGCCCGATTTTCCAGCAGGGATAAAACCGGAGCCTGCAAGACAAAAAGGAAGTTGTCTTTGTATTTTTGCTGGGCGACCGCCAGTTGAGAAAGATCAGAAGGAATCTCCCGTTTTTCCACGGGCAAAACCGGAATCCCGCCATCCCGGAATAGTGCCGCACCGGCCCGCATAAAACCCCACTTGGCGGGATTGGAATCAATATCAAAAAAACCACTCAAGACAGTTCGAGTCCAATCCTGGCTATGGGAATACGAATAAATCCAGATACCATCCCAATTCTGACCTGCCCCAAAAGAGGCAACGATCGGGACACATTCCGCCTGCGAATCCAGCGGAGCCGGGTGATTGTATTCCGTAACGGTAAAGGGTTTTCCCGAAAGTTTGCTCAGGGCAAGACCCCAGAGGATTGCCTGTTCCGCATGGTCGGTCATGGCCGTTTGTTCAATAAGCCAGTTTTCCGGATCCCAGGGCTGGCCGGGAAAGTGCGGGTGCTGCCAGTAGGAGTGCGCGTCGATAAAGTCCATATCACTTTGGGCATACAAACCCAGCGGCCCAAAGACAATGGTGCCGGTTACCAGGGCCTGGCAGCCCAGCTCATTTCGCAGGAAGCTGCGCATACCGTCAAAAAACCGTTTTTCCGTGTCCGCATAAAAGATCATCCGGTCCGTCAACCGCTGCTGCGACTCATTCCAACTATAGAGCTGGACGGTTCCTGCTTCCATCGTTTCGGCGGCGTCCAGTTCATAGGAAGCACCCGGACATAACACAATACTGCGCAGATAAACCGAACCCATCTGATCCCCGAATTCAAAATTCAGCCGGGCATTTTCCTCATCTTCCTGCATCGTAAAGCTAAACTGATATTTTTTCCAGCTTTCCTCCAGGGTAATTCGTTTATAGAAACCCAATCCCTTCCAGGGCTGGTGTCCTTGACAGATACTGACATTGATCGAACGGATTTGCGGAGCGGCCGCCTCAAAGGTCAGGGTGCAGGCCCGGCCCTGCTTGACCGGAAACTGCCGCTGATTGAACTGCAGATGCCAGCCGGCCGTACTGATCTGCACCGGCTCCAGCGCTAGCCCCTCCTGTTCCTGCCAGCGAATCCAGGCAAGATTAGCCCTGGCCCCCGCATGCTGCTCCAGAAACCATCCATCCGGCAGCCCCTCCGCCGGGGTTTTCTTTAATTCACCGTTAATCAGCAAATTAGCTCCCAGCGGCTCACTGCCGGCGGACCAGACCTGCCGTAGTTTCTCAGTCGTCTCATATCGTTTTTGCAGCCAGTCGTTATATTGGCCCTGCAATATCTCCGCATAAAACTCCGGTAAATTAGGCAAACTTTCCGCCGCATCCCACATGAACAGGCTGTCTTCGTTGGTAATTTCGACCATAGCTATCGCCGGATCATCGGCAAAGCGGCAATGGCGGTAGGAATTTTCATAACCCAGAAGCTGCCGGGCATAATCCTTCTGAGCCTCAATCAGTACCGGAGTAAAAATAGTGACCTTTTTATCCATATCCTGTTTCGAGTCAGGTAAATCCAGATGTACGCTATGCTTGCGGCCGACATGCAGATTCATATTTACGTATATTCCGTGCTGCGCCAACTGATCGATGAAAAAGGCCAGCCGATCCAGGGCCTCGGGATAAATATTCTTCCCCGTATTGGGATCCCATATGCCGCTGGGCCAGTTCGCCGAATCCATGTGATGCAGCCGCACCGCATTGACTCC
>JAKQBU010000320.1 GCA_029573975.1 Planctomycetota bacterium | reverse complement strand
CCCCGGCTCGTAACATACGCCACCTTCTCCAGCTCCTTATCAATCTGCCCCCGGTCATTGCTCGCCAGCACCCGCGCATCGATCCCCCCGTAAAACGCAATCCGGTCCCCAAACCGGTCGAACAGCCGCGTCAGGTCCATCCCCGCCTTCACTTCCATCGCCTGCAAACAGTCCATCCCCGCCTCGATCAGCCCCGGCACCAGCGGCTCCACATACCCGCATGAATGAATAATCACCTTGAACCCCTTGCCATGCCAGAAATCGAACAGCCGCTTATGCCCCGGCTGGAGAATCTCCCGGTACATAGCCGGCGACATAAACGGCTTGCCCTTGAATCCCAAATCCTCCGCATAATAAATCCCGTCCGGATACCCCGCCCGCGCAAACATCTCCTCCTGATGACGAATGGTCATCTCCACATACACCGACACCATATCCTTCACCCACTCCGGATCCAGCGCCATCCCCATCAGCAGATTCTCATGCCCCACCGCCAGTTGCATCAGCTCAAACGGCCCGAAGCCGTGGCAGCAAAAGAACCGCTGATGCTCCGCCGAAAACGCCCGGTCCTTCCGGTACTCCTCCAGCGGGATCCGCCGCAAATCCAGCCCCACCAGAAACGGCCGCAGATGCTCCTCCCAGCCGGCCCGGTCCTTCACCGTAAAATCCACATGCTCCGGCATACTCTCGTGCAGCTTATGCCGCCGGTACTTCGCCCCGTTGCCGTCCAGCTTCAAAATCGTCTCTTCGGTCTCCTCCAGCACCACATCCTGATGATCCAGATTCGCCACCCCGTTCAAATCCCCCGCTTTGCGCCGGATATCCTGGTCGAAATGCTCATGCACATCCTCCCCCGCCTGCAAGTGCCCTTCCGCTACCCACTTCTTCAGCGTACTCTCCCACGGCGCCACCGACGACGGCGGCCGATCCCCACCCTTCCGCTCCAACACCCGCCTCACCCGCTCAATACTCGTCATTTCCTGCATCGTTGTCTCCATCTTCCAATCATTTCACTTTCATGTTACCAAACAATCTGAACCTACTGCCTCCTAATCCGAATTGCAATAGTGATTTAACAATTTTGTCGGAAACGCCTGAAACATGTGAACCTGCCTGGACTCGCCACGCAAGTACTAGCGTCATGTCACTTCCGCAAAACTTTATACAAAATTTATCTTGCCAAACAGCAATATTTATCCGATAATAACAATGCTCGGGTAAGGGGACCAAAATACCCTCTATCGAGCGTCCGTGAGTCAGCGGCGGCCCTGCAAAGTTCACTGCTGACTCACTTTTTCTAAATCAAACAGTAATCCTTTTCTTTTCTGACAAGTACAGATGAAAGGAACTTTAACTCCCGCACAATTTTTCACTTATCAAAACAGCAGTTCCTCAACATAGTCGCCCTGGATAATATGATTGGCACGAAGGAACTTCAGCCCACAATCAAATGATGTTTCATGGCCTGGGCTGCCCCTTTGCTATCCCTGGCTGCGACCGCATCATAGATCTGTTGATGATACAGCAACACTTCATCATCATTTGAGGCAGACTGTACCCACATCACCGTATCAAATAATAACCCCGACATGATCGAACTAATAATGGACAAAACATCATTTCCGCACTCTTCCGCCAGAATCTTATGAAATTCCCGGTCCGCATCCCGCAATTCCTTCCTCCCCGGCTTATGCCTGTTCTCCTTCATTTTCCGCAGAGATCGCTCTAACATTTCTATGCCTTCCGGCGAGATATGCTCCGCCGCCTTATAGGCAATCAATGGCTCATGTGCTAAACGAGTCTCCATAATCTGAGCTATGTTGCTGATCCCGGCGAACTTCTCCAGCAGCGGCGACAAAAAACTCAAGCTGCTCTTTGGTTCAAATCGATCGATATACCATCCGATTCCATGTTTCGATTTCAGCACCCCCAGTGCCTGCAATACAATCAGCGACTCCCGCAGCGAGCAGTTCCCCACCCCCATTATCTTACACAATTCCTTCTGGGGGGGTAACTTATCCCCCTCCCGCAAACCATTGTCTTTTATATATTGTAAAATATTCGGTACAATCCGATCCGCCAATTTCGAACTGTTCAGCATTTCATGATAGGTAATCTTCGGGCCGCCAGATATGAACTTACTATAAACCATATCAGGTTGGGACCGATTTTGCCTGACTTTCTGTTCCACTTTCTCTTTCATTCCAATCCATTAACTTTCGTTTTGATATGACTTTGACAAAAACCATTATAATTTTATCTATGTCGATCTGTAATTCCTGGTTCATGAACGTTATTTAGTTATCCGATCACCTGACATTGTACAATATCTATCTCTTTACTACAAGATAAAGAGTTTCCAATCCCTCCCTATTCTCTTCCACACTAACAATGAGATATAACTCAATTATTTATAGACACTTACAATCTTTTCTAGCTGCCTTGCGCCCATCTTCTCTATGCTTTAATTCCACTCACTGAAATATATCAGTTCCTAATCGGACAAAATTTCTCACCATTTTCCATACTCCCAGCAAATTTAGATTGAAAATTCTCGCCCGTTTTGGAATGATTTGCGGTATTGTTCCCAATGGTTAACCTTTGGCTAATAAACCTTTACCTTATGGCAGGCAAAAAAATGAAAAACAGTACTGTATTATTTCTGACATTATCCCTTACCGCTGTCTTGTTCATCGGCTGCAAAACCAAAACCGTCGAGCCCCCCTATGACAATCCTCTAGCTCCCGGGCAACTGGCCCTGCGAAAAATTACCGATCCTACGCTAATCCCCGAATTTAATTTCAATCCCAAAGACCTCAGCAAAGCCATCGACTTCAGCCTGGACTATCTCAGCAAGCCCTCCAGCCAAAAATATTATCCCTATGGCGCCATCACCCATGACCAGACCGTGCAGAGTCTTAAGGAATTCCAGAATATTCTCAGCACCAGCCAAAATGCTCAGGATTTCAACAACCTGATCCGCCAGAAATTCGATGTCTATGAATCTATCGGCTGCGATAACGAAGGCACCGTCCTCTTTACCGGCTATTACACCCCCATCTTCGAAGGCTCCTTTACCCCCGGCGGCAAGTTCCTCTATCCCTTGTATCAACAGCCCGCCGACCTGGCCAAAGGGCCGGATGGCGAAATTCTCGGACGCAAAAATCCGGACGGCTCCACGTCGGAATATCCCCCCCGTCGTGTAATCGAAAAATCCGGCATGTTGCGCGGAACCGAACTGGTCTGGCTTACGGATCCGTTTGAAGTCTATATCGCCCATGTCCAGGGTTCCGCCAAAATCAAACTGCCCGACGGCAAAATTGTCACCATCGGCTATGCCGCCAACAACGGCCATGAATATGTCAGCATCGCCAGGGAACTGGTCAAAGACAATAAAATTGCCGCCGATGAAATTTCTCTCGGCGCCATGATCGACTATTTCAAAAAAAATAAAGACCAGGTCGAACCCTACGTCCTGCGCAATCCCCGTTTCGTCTTCTTCCGCGAAGAACAAGGTTCCCCGCGCGGCAGCCTCAACGTGCCTGTCACTCCTATGCGCACCATCGCCACCGACAAATTCATCTTCCCTCGCGGCGGCCTGGCTTATGTCGCCACCAACCTGCCCCAAATCCGGGGCACTGCTATTGAAAATGCCGAGTACGGCGACTTCGCTCTCGATCAGGATACCGGCGGGGCCATTCGTGCGGCCGGCCGGTGCGATGTCTATATGGGCGTCGGTTCTCTGGCCGGAAAACTCGCCGGCAAAACCTATCAGGAAGGCAGGCTCTATTACCTCTTCCTCAAGCAGGCGAAATAAAACGCATTCCCCGCGAGAAGTATAAAAAAACAGTACGTATCATTGCTGATTACAAGTAGTTGTACCTTGTGATACGGTAGGTGCAGTATGGATCTAACCACTGGTAGCAACTGCAAACTGCCATATTTGTTTTCCAGCCCGACTTTCGCTCCTTGCATTAACCGTCAAACTATTTAACCTGACAACCGCCGGTAAAACCCGGTCTAAAAAGCACTTGACGGAGATTATAAAATCCCCGATAATTCACTTTATGACCGTTCGATTCAGTATTGCAAAAAAAATCTTTGGCCTGGCCGTACTCCTGCTGTCTCTAAACATAATTGTAGCAGGCTTATTTCTCTACCATATTAACATGTTGCAGCAGGAGATGCAGATTATTGCCAGCCGCGGTATCCCCTTGACCAAGGCCCTGGAGAATCTCGATAAATATGGCATGCGGCGGCAACTGGCCTTTGAACGCTGGTATTACGCTCTCGCCAGCAATGATCCCAACGCCCTGAGGGCGAAGGAGGCTCGTGAAAATTACGAAACCTACTTCGAAAAACTGACAACCGAGTATGCCACGGTTCAAAAATTAATTAATCAGTCGTTCCCTCGTGAACACCGTCAGGAACAAGTTAATGAAATTCGCACCCTGCTAATTCAGATAGATCCGGTTTTCACGATTATCAGCACGCACCAGCGCGAGGTGATTGATCTGCAGCTCGCCGGTCAGCCTCAGCGGGCCGGTGACCTTCTGGAAGTGATAAAGGATCTTCAGGCCACGGTTCAAAAACAATGGACTCAGCTTCAGGATCGGATTTCCGCCCTGACCCGCCAGGCCGCGGAAGAAAGTCCCAAACGGGAGCTTTGGGTCAAGCGGCTGGCTTTCATCATAACCCTGTCCGCCATGCTGCTGGGCCTGCTCCTGGCGGCCTTTATTACCCGGCGTCTGGTCAAACCGATTCACTCCCTGGTCACCGGCCTGGACCATGTGGAAAAAGGAAATCTGGACGTCGAGCTACCGGTGGTCTCAAAGGATGAGATCGGTGTTTTGACCCAATCCTTCAACTTTTTTATCAGGGAACTCCGTTCCAAAGAACAGATCAAAAAGACCTTCGGCAAGTACATCGACCCGCGGATCCTGGATCAGGTCATTCTTCAGCCGGGCGCGGCAGATAGCGGTCGCCGGGTAATGACGGTATCCTTTGCCGATCTGGTCGGCTTCACCGGCATCAGTGAACATCTCACGCCCAGCCGCATGGTGAATCTCCTCAATCGCCACTTCTCGCTGCAGGCCCAGGCCGTCCAACAGAACCTGGGCGTCATTGACAAATTTATCGGGGATGCCCTCATGGCCTTCTGGGGACCACCTTTTTCCGCCGAAGAAAACCACGCCCGGCTGGCCTGTCAGGCAGCCCTGGCTCAGTTACAGGCCCTGGCCGCCTTACGCGACGAATTGCCCGAGTTAACCGGTCTGCGCAAAAACCTGCCGCCTATTGATCTTCGCATCGGTATCAGTACCGGCGAGGTCATCGTCGGCAATATCGGCGCGGAGAACGCTCGCAGCTATACCGTCATCGGCGACACCGTGAATCTGGGCCAGCGGCTCGAACAGGCCAATCGAATCTATGGTACGGAGATACTATTGAGCGAAGCTGCCTCTTTGGCTGCCGGAACGGACTTTGTGACCCGCGAAATTGATTTGCTCGTTCCCAAAGGCAAGATGGAACCTATACGTGTCTTTGAGTTGCTGGGCCTGCAGGGCCAGGTGCCCGAAACGAAGCTGGAAATTGTCCGGCGTTTCGCTCCCGCCCTGGTAGCCTATCGCAGCCGGCAGTGGGACCAGGCGGAGTCCTTGTTCCACTCTTGTCTGGAAGTTTTCCCCCAGGACGGCCCCTCCCGCCTTTTCCTGGACCGCATCCGCCACCTTCGCACTCAGCCCCCGGAGGAACACTGGCAGGGTATCTGGTATCTGGAAACAAAGTAATCGGCTTTACCAGCCCGCATCTTAAACGGGCTAAGTGAAGCAGAATACAGCATTATAAGTGCAAAAAAACACCAGGAAGTAATAACAAAAAACAGAATAAAAACGTAAATCCCGATACGTACGGAAGACTGTAAAATCATTCTAATTATTTTACATATAATGGCTTACAAACCATACGCCCGAGAGGATTCGAACCTCTAACCTTCGGTTCCGTAGACCGATGCTCTATCCAGTTGAGCCACGGGCGCTCCTTATTCAACCACCGATTATATTGCTTTTTCAGCAGTGAGGCAATACCTTATAAATAAAGGTTTTAAAATGCAAGAAAAAACCTGGACCGCCCCATTCCCACATCCATCCCAGACGGCCACTGGGCTGTCATGACTTCGGGAATTGCCCACGCAGATACGTCAAATCATACAAACAGCTTTGTTCCAGCCCCAGCGGCATTTGCGTACCCTCCATATGAATCCAGCCCTGGTACCCGATAGCATCCATGGCGGCCCGTACCCCAGCAAAATCAATGCTGCCCCGGCCGTATAAACCGTCATAATCCTTGGCGTGAAATTCGCAAATGCGGTCACCCAGCTCGCGAATTTCCTGATAAATGTCATAACCCATCTTGTGCGAATTGGCTACATCGTAATAAACCTTTACCGCCGGCGATCCGACCCGATTCAATATCTCCCGGTGTTCCTCCGCGCTCAGCCACGACTCTATTCCCAGCGTTACACCCGCTTTTTCCGCCTGGGGTGCGGCTTTCCCGAGACGTTCCACCACCGTGTCGATCCCCTGCGGATCATTTTTCAAATCCCCATTCCCGAAAAACGCCAGCAGAAGGACCCGGCAGCCCATTGCTTTACAAACCTCGATCCCTTCCGCCACCCACTGCTCCGCCCGCGGATCACTCTTATAAGGAACCGTATTCAACTCCCCCATCGCCAGTGACCCGATTGCTACCCCCTGTTTTTTCGACTCCTTCAAAAATGCCTTCTGCAGCCCAGCATCAAAAAGCGGCAGGTTATCCGCCCCCCCACCGAAATCCACCTGCACCCCGTCGAAACCCAGCCGACCCGCCAGTTCCAGCGACGAAGGATCACACCGCCTCCCCAGCGTCCAGTCGCAAATCCCTATCTGAAAACCGCCAGCACGGGAGGAAGATTTCCGGGATTGCTTTTGGCAGCCAGTTACCAAACCCCAGCCAGCTACACTGGCCAGCGAATATTTCATCATCTCCCGCCGGTTTATTTTCACTGTTTCCATTCTTTAATCCTCTTTGCCGCAAGGCCATTCCTCCCGATACTCAGGGGTGCGCCACGCTCTCCCCGGCCGGATCTTGGGTGGTGACCAGCGGCGGCATGGACATTTTGATCTCCGCCGATTCAGAGAAATCGCCTCGAACACCGGCTTTATCCATCGCACAAACCTTATAATAATATACCGTATTCTCGTTTGCGGTTTTGTCGGAAAATATCTGCCGGTCAAGCTGCTTCTTGGGATATTCAAATGTGTTACAAAACTTTTCCGTTTCCTTCTCCACATCGATTCCGCCTATTCTATTGGATTGTTCCGGAACAAAATCCGCCGTCAAACCTCGATAAATCGCATACTCTGTCACATCCGGTTCACAATTCGTATAGAACCAAAGCTGGATATATTTTTCGGGACCGTTCGGTGTGACATATACAGCATGGAGCCCCTGGACTGGCAGAGGTTTTTGATTGCTTTGCGAGGTCGGGAGGGTTCTACAGACAACCGCCTCAGAAGGCCGGCCTTTATTATTATATTTGTCAACCGCCGCCACCCGGTAATAATACAGGGTATCCAATTCCAGTATGTTGCTGGGCCAGCCTCCTATATCAAGCTCAGGAACGTCGCTAAAAGTTGTATTCTGCGAAGTTCCGGCAAAGGAGAGACTGTCGGCCTTAAAATCAGCATGTAACCCGCGGTATATGGCATAATGACTGAGCTGCTTATTAACAGGCGCTGTCCAGGAAAGATCCACCTGCATGTCAGATACGGACTTGGCGGACATTTGTTCAACCGGTAGGGCCTGCGATTTTGCTGTGATTCGTACGGTCTGCAAGCCGTGGCCTTTCATGGTAAAAGAAAAAGAATTGTCAGAGGTTATTTGGATGGGGGAAAGATCGTTTTCAATAAGCGAAGTAGCCATAGCGGAATCAATCTTGTCCAGGAAGAATACTTTGACGTTTACGGCTGTATCCAAACCGGCTAATTCATAGAAACGCAGTATAAAACCATTACCGTTAGATTCGGCCGGTTTTACTGTCGAACAAACAACGTTATCCGCATCCACTGCCGCAAAGGAATGCGATGGACTGCTGATTTGGTCCGAATGGGTATCAACTCGACAAGCAAATAATGGATTTGACGTATCCCAGCCGAAGGTATATGCTTTCCCTTTCCGCCACTCTTCCTCGTGGCTCCTCAGCGACCAGCGAAATTGCTTGAAACCCGGTTGGTCTATGCATACATTCGTGTAGAACATGTTATTCATTAAATACAGAAACAGATGGCTTTTTTCCGGCTTTTGCATAACCGATTCACGGTCGGTAATGCTATCCCAGTTCGCCGGCCGGGGATAACCATATTCGACGATGGGGCAGTCCCGGGGACAGAGAGTTATTCCATAATCGGAATTGGAAACATCCGTCCAATGCTGAATGGCATAAAACGCGGTTTCCGAACCGGCAAACTGATTCACCGTCGGCTCCGCCACCGCGCCGCTGAGTTCGTGATGGATTCTAAAATCTGGAACAGAAAAGGGTAAAGCGCAGAATATGGCTTCCTTGGCAGGACGCTGAAGCGGCATATAGGTGTTGAGCTTAGTGCCATTGGAAAGCTTATCCACCTGCAAATCAAAATCGATTCGCTTCAGGGGATGATAAACATAGATTACCAGTCGGGCATAAGCAGTATCCGGGGTATCCTGAGTCAGGTGGATCTCATCCACGATCTCGCCGTGATAAAGCGATATATCGGTAAAACTGGCCCGGTTCAGGGTATGGGTATCGTGATCATAATACAGATATTCACCCAGTTGGTAGGGACTACTGCCATCAAGGAGTTCCTGTTGGAGCGATTTATCGAAAATGCTGGCAATCACATTCTTTTCCGTATCCAGAGTGACACGGTAAAAAGAATTTTCGGATATCTTGTTTTGAGTCAATCGGCTTTCCGAAGGTACGCCTTTTTCGCCGGCAATAGTGAAAGTCTTGTATCCCAGGGAAGGCACATTTTCCGCAATAAACAGGTACTTTCCATTAACCAGCCGCTGAGGTTTTACTTTCTCCCCCGTAACCGCATCTATCAACCACACGTCCGGTTCCAGGGTGTCTATCACTACCAAATCACTGCGGGGCCAATTGAGAGGATTATAGACCACCAGGCAGTCGCCGTCTGTTTTTACCGGGCCGGATATTTTTTCGATAGCGCCATTCATCGCCTTCTCACAAAAATGTTCCGCTTCCTCCACCAGGGCGCGGTGCATATCCTTTTCGGT
This sequence comes from Planctomycetota bacterium, assembly GCA_029573975.1. The sequence goes on along the minus strand of JAKQBU010000320.1, from coordinate 3,660 downwards.
TTCATAATAATCGGGCCGGCCGCCATCCGTGCCGCCATTGGTATGCTCATGATACATGATCAAACGGTTATACGCCTGCCATATTTCTTTTTCCGGATATCCGCCGGACATGGTCATGGCAAAGGTGGAAAATTTTTCAGCAGCAGGAATCTTTTCCGTCACATATCGTGCTTTGGCAAGTAAGGCGGCATCCGTACTATCCTGATCGGCCCAGGCATCCGGGGCATCTTTGTCATAGGAATTGATATCCGACGGCGAAAGTTGATTTCGGATATCGTCAAAATACATGCGGAAGGTGGCATTGATGATTCGGGGATAGGCCCACTTCTGATTCCACTTATGGATATTTTCCGAATTGCTCAGGGAAGGCACACTAAAATCCTCGCTGTCGAAAGCGAGCAGACCATCCGCTTTCCAGCTATTCTCCCCGTGACGACTCACGATTTTCTGTATTTCCTCTTCTGTCCAGGCTTTAAGCCGGTTGGGCGAATAATAAAAATCCGTTCGGCATAAAACCGCATTCTGATCATTATCCGGACTGGTCCAGTAAAACACCGGTTCTTTCAGAACCTCCGCCAAACAGTGAGGAATATTACTGCCGTGCATAAAATAAGGAATTTGCGCTTCCTTCAGATAGAGAGGAAGCGACCGGGTCAGACCCACCACATCGTTGATAAGGGCCACTTTGGCCGGTTCGATTCCCAGCTGATCTACTATATATCGATTGGTATTATAAAAGGATCGGGCCAATACTTCGTAACCGGCCATCTCGGTTGAGATGGTATTGTGAAGCGCCCCCAGTTCGATGCGGCCTTCCCGAAGGCGGCGAACAAATTCCGCCACCATTGCCGGCGGGTACATATTTATAAAACGGAGTACCGGCTCACTGGTTTCGACAGTCCACCGGAATTTGGAATCCTCCGGCCAGTCATCCGTCAAACGGCAGCACTCCAGGGCCTTTTCAATGCCGTTCTCACGCACATGCCGCCTGACCCGCTGATAATAATCAATAAAACCCAAATCCTGGTGGGATACCGCGGCACAAAAAATCTTCCACTTTTTTTGCGGGACCACCGGAATCTGTTTCGAATCCAGTAATTCGCCGGCCGCATCCCATATCTCACATTTCGCCTCTGCCGGACTGCTAATTTCCGGAATGGCAACTTCCATACTATCCGTATTGGTTTTGATGGTCTTATCTTCTTCAATAACAGTTTGCCCTGCGACAAAAAAACGGATCTTTATTGTCTCCTCCTTCCCACTGTCATTAGCAATATGAACGCGGTAGAGCTGACGCAATTCCCGGTCATTTGATTGACGAGGGAAAAATATGGTCGGCTCTATATCGGTTATGGCAACAGCAGCTAAAATCGGAGAAACCAGGAACAAAACCAGAAAAAATGAATACGGCATCTTGATCGTCATTCTATCTTTTCCCTTCTTCTTTTCTGTTATTATTTGCTGGGCGGTGCAATCTGGGAGAACACCTCGACCGGCCAGAGTCCCAGCCGTTCAAATCCCTCGGCAATCCTCGAACACAGCGGCGGGATCAAAAGGTTCCCTCCTTACGCCAACAGTGAGCAGACCTATAAAACACATTGATATGATAACCACTTTTTTTGTCCAAATTGTATCCATAGATCAAACTCCTTAAAAAAGGGGAACCGTTCAAGCCTTCAGCCCTTTCAAATCCGGCTCCATTCTACTCTCGCTGCGGAGGTTCTCCTCCCAGCTTACCTGCCGGTTTTCATACGCCGCCGTCCGGCCCAGGATCGTAATCCGGTTGCTGGCCACGCTGGGGGCCACCGTCGGATTATCAAACTTCTTCCCCACAATGTTATCATAAAATGTCTTCACGTTTTGCGCTGCCCCTTCGTAATAAATCTGCGGCGTCTTGCCGCCCCGATACGAATTCTCCCCCCGGATCATCACATTGCCGCCGTATTCGGTCTCCAGCACCCCCTTCGAGCCGAACATCCGGTTCTTGATCCCCTCCGGCGTGCCGTACCCGGCAAACTGACGCGAACTAAACGTAATCCCCACACCATTGGGATACTGATACAAAACCGCAAAATGATCCCAGCAATCCCCCACATCAACCCGAACCTTGCGGCCCCCCGTCCCCGTCGCCAGCAGCGGGGGAACACCCATGACCCAGTTCATCACATCCAGCGTATGGATATTCTGCTCGGTAATGATATCCCCCGACAGCGTCTTCTCAAAAAACCAGTTTAGCAGCCGCGCCTCCGGCGTACCCGGCTGAGCCTGTATCCCCAGCCGGTCACAATGATAGGTTGCCTCCCCGAAGGCAATCTCCCCAATCGTCCCGTCGTGAACCCGCAGGACCGCCTCGATAAAAAACTCATTCGTCCGTGTCTGAAAATCCACCAGAAAACAAAGCCCCTTCTCCGTGGCCTTTTTCCCGCTCTCCTCAATCATCTTGCACCCCGGAATATCCACCGCCACCGGCTTGGCCACATACACATGGCAGCCCGCCTCCACCCCCGCCGCCGCCTGCTCCGGATGGAAATAGGCCGGCGTCTCTACCGCCACCGCCTCCACGCCGCACTCCAGCAGCTTCTTATAACCCGACAAAGTGGTAAACCGCCGCGCAGCCGGAATGGCAAACTTTTCCCCAAAGGCATTCACCCTCTCCTCAAAATAATCCGCCGCCGCCCACAGCTCATACCCGCCGTGTTTGGCAAAAATATCCGCCAGCCACGTCCCCCGCCCCCCGCAGCCGATCAGCCCCAGCTTCACCTTACTATTCGCCTCCGCCCCTTTTACCATTCCCGGCCGGATGATCGTAAAAGCCGCCGCCCCCGCCGCTGTGCCCAGAAAATCCCTGCGCGTAATATTCTTTTCCATATTCATCTCCATCTGCAAAAATATTCATCAGAACGATAACAAACACTGCCAGATATACATATACGCCAGCGCCTCGTTATCTTCCCAGATTTTCTTCACCAGTTCCTCATCCCCGGAAATCGCCTTGATCTCTTTCCGTTTTTCCTCCCACGGAATACAAACTCCCGGCTTGCTTTTCACTTTCATTTCTTCTGCCATGTTAATACACTCCATATTCCCGCGTAAAATCCGTCATCGCCCTGATATTCTCCACCTTCGCGTCATTCTGCACGATCGCGCTGGCATCCATAATATACCCGCCTTCCCGCCCCACCCCGTCGATCACCTTCTTACAGTACGCCCTCACCTTCTCCGGCGTCTCAAACGCCAGCAGATAATTCGGTATCCCCCCGCTAATGCAGAATTTATGACCCAAAGCATCCCGCACCGCAAAAATATCATCCTGGTCCACGTGATAAATAATGCTCTTGTCCGGCAGTTCCGCAAAGGCCTGCAAATGATGCCCCCACTTCCCTTCCGCGTAAAACAGCACCTGATGCCCCTGCCGCCACAACTCCTCGATAATCGGTTTCAGTGTCGGCCAGTACAACTTATTAAACGTCTCATGCGAGACAAACGGCACACACCCCCGGTGCATCCAGAATCCCACCGGCACGTTCTTCTCCGGGTCCGCCCCCGCCAGCGCCACGCTCAGCAGATGCGGCATCAGCGCCTCACAGGCCGCCTGCACCTTCGCCGGCCGCTCCAATATATCCATCGTCAGCCCCAGATACCCCCGCAGCTTATCCGCCA
>JAKQBU010000382.1 GCA_029573975.1 Planctomycetota bacterium | reverse complement strand
CGCGGGCAGCGATAGCGTTTTTGAGGGTGAGATGAACCTGCCGCCGGAGGCGGTTTGCCGCTGGCGGGGCGGCGGTAACGGGGAGGAGTGCTTTCTATTTGTTAAGGAAGCCGGCCGGCCGTTTACCCTGGTGTGCAGCGGCCGATTCGATGGGGACCGTATTTTATCCTGTCAGGCGGTTCAAATCGCCGCCAAGTTAGATAATTCCATTCTGGAATTTTATCAAGGAGAATGGTTTTATCCGCTGGCAGAAGACCGGGTCCGTTTGGCAATTTTGCAGGGGAACTGGCGAATGGAAGGAGTGGAAAACTGGCTGGCGGCGCTGCCGCCGGTGGAGGGATTTCTGCGGGAAAGGGGGGCCGCCTTATCCGGCGATTGTCAGGGTACGATTTTCAGTGAGGAGGATGAATCCCGAAATTTCCGGGCTGAGATAGGATTGCAACTGGCAAGGCTGGCCGTGCAAGTGGAGGATGTCAGGAATAGCACAGCAGGCGATGCTGCTGTCTTGCGGCCGCCGGTGTTTTGTAAAACCCGGTCGGATCCGGCCCAGGTGATTTTTCAGGTACAGGGAAACGAACAGGCAGGCCGTACGGAAGTGAATCTGGAAGGTTTGTTAGGGAGCCTGTCGGTGCAGGGAACTCTGCAGACTTGCCGGCCCGGTGTCGGCGGCGGTTTTGATCCGGTGTGGCTGAAAGAGGCAAAGCTGCGAATACAAGCCCGGCAGATGGAAAACCTCGCCGGCTATTTTCCTGCTTTGATCCAATCGCAGGAAGGGCTGGTGCTGGGACCGGTCCGCATGACCGCTCTGGCAGGCGAATCGGCCCTGGATATCCAGGCGGAATGCAACCCGCAGGGGACCCGGCTGACCTTTACGCTGGCGGCCGCGAAAGCAGATTTCACCGCCCATTTCTCCGGCGGGGAACCGGAATCCCCTCCTCGAACGGGCTGGCATAAAATGCCTGACACGGCCGGTTCGGTAAGCGGCGATCTGTTCCTGTGTCATCCGGAAAACCTGATGAATTATGTTTTGGCCCATACCCCCCTCTGGTCGGAGCCGGTGGAGGTGCAAATCCATGATCTCCGGGGGCAGCTCAGCGGGTTCCGCGTGCAGGGCAGCGGGAGCCTGGCCGCTGCGCCGGCGGAGGATGGGACATCAAACATACCGCAGCTTTCCCAGGCTGATTTGACGGTGCAGCTTCATCTGAATCATAATGACGAACTGATGGGAGCAATCCCTCTGACGGATCGAATTCGTGAGCGGCTGGGTTTGCAGGGAAGTTCCGATATCGAATGTACTTTTAAACAGGAACCGCAAAAAGATCGCCCGGAATTCCATAGCCGGATCGATCTTACGGAAACCGGACTTCATTTTGACTGGCCCCAGGTGCGGGCGGACCAGAGGCCGCTGGAGATTATCAAACCCGCCGGGGAGAAGCTGCAGGCGGAAATGCGGTTTGTGCGGGAGAAGGACGGGACGTTGACGGTGGATCAGGCTATTCATCTTGCCGATAATCGGATTTATTGCCAGGGGAGGCTGGAGGCCTATCCTGATTTTCGCCCGCCGGCGGGAAGCGACGGCTGGCCGGTGCAAACGGCCGATGTAACTATTCGGATTGATGCTCCCCACCTGGGGCAGCCGGCCCGCTGGGTATCTTCGTGGGCGAAGATGGGAATCGAAGGCCGCCTGGAGGCCACGGTGCCGGTGCTGCTGCAATTTCAGCCGGAATTCACCAGCTTTCTGAAACCATCGTATCTAAATGGGAATCTATCCGGTGAATGGAACTCGGAGCCTGTTTCGATTTCCATCAATCAGATGGAGGTTTCATCCTCCAGCCTGCACCTGCCTTCGCTGGATCTCAAAATAGGCGATAATCAGATAACCGTGGTTGCCGATCTGACAGATCCGATACTCAATGTGCAGGCTTTACGCGATCCATCCGTGCGGCCGGCCGGCCGGATCGACATTCTGTCCAATAATCTGGATTGTGATTCTTTGCAGCGAATATGGAAACCGGATAACCAATCCCATCCGGCCCTTTCTTCACCGGAAAAAACGGAACCATTTGATCTCCGGAAGCGGCTGGCGATCCTGGAACGTTTTGATCTGCAGGGCAGTTACACTTTTTCGCGTTTGAGTTATGTGGATCCCAAGAACCAGGCGCGCATGAATCTTCAAGCCCTGACAGGGCAATACCAGATGAACCAGGGCGTCCTGAAAACGGAGTTTTCCGCGGGCATGAGCGGCGGGACCATTAACGCCCGCATCGAAAGTAATTTGAGGGACCCGAATGCGGAGATCATGCAGTTGGTGGAATCGCTGGAACTGACGGCTGATGATTTGCTGCGGCCGATGGTGGAGAGCGAGTTTCCGGGGATGAGCGTTAGCGGGACGATCTCGGAAAAGCGGCAGCTCCGCATTCCGCTGGCGGGGCTGGTCGATCAAACCTCGGACTGGTCCGGAACCGGGACCACGATCTGCACCCGCGGTACCCTATACGGACCGGGGGGGCCGGGCTGGATGCTGAAGGTATTCCCCGGCCTGGAACTGGTGGAATATCGATGGCAGACCATGTCCAACCAGTATGAGATGTTTGGCGACGGCAGCAAAAAAAACCATATGCTGTTCACGGGCGGCAAGTATGACATCTATATCGACGGAGTTTCCCGTCCGCTGCAGGATCCCAACGAATACCGGGAGGCCATTACCAGGCTGGAAGCGGACTTGCAGGCCGCCCAGGAACAGGTCAAGCAGCTTAATCAGGGCGAGATTACCATGCATCCGGAAAAGGAGCAGATGGTGCGGCGCAGCGCCGAAGGTCTCCGCCAGCTCTGGCAGCGGCATCAGGAGGGTGAGAGATTGAAAATCGCCGCTGCGGATTATATAGTGGGCGGTATCGTTACGGCGGGCGGGGGGGAACTGTTTGAAAAACCGAAGGAGCTGCTGCGAGTGCCGATCTTCCGTTCGCACAGCTACATTGCCGGCTATAACATGATCGGGATTGAAACGACCAACGTGTCGGTCCGGGAAATCAGCCGGGAAAATCTCCTGTATCGACTGATTACGGGGGATTAACGATTAAGGGAACCTCTAAAAATACGATTTTCAAAATGTAAAACAGTGTTTTTGACCCCCTCCCTCACGGTCGGGGCTTGGATAAGGCAATTTTACGAGGTTGCCTTAAAACATCCGGAGCAGGAACATCATGAATAACAGCAGCGGTTTACAACGGTTGACATTTCTGGGCACGGGGACCAGCCAGGGGGTTCCCATGATCGGATGCGAGTGCGCAGTCTGCCGCAGTGACGACCCGCGTGACCGGCGGCTGCGAACCAGTGCCGTGGTGCATCTGGGCGAGCAGAATCTGCTGATTGACACGACACCGGAGTTCCGCCTCCAGTGTTTACGGAATGCGATTGGGCGGATTGATGCCGTCCTGATCACGCATGCGCATGCCGATCACATTTTCGGCATGGACGACCTGCGCCGGTTCAATCAATTGCAGAGGAAGCCGATCCCGGTGTATGCCGGTCCGGACCACATGCCTATTTTGGAGAAGGTATTCAGCTATGCCCGGTCGGAACGGGTGACGGAACATATTGACCTGCCGCATCTGGACTTCAGACTGGTCGAGGGGGAATTTGACGTTTTGGGCTGGCGTATCCTTCCGCTGCCGCTGCCGCACGGCCGTAGCCGGGTGCTGGGTTATCGAATCGGGAATCTGGCGTACTGTACCGACCTGAGTGCCATGCCGGAGGAAGCCGTCGCCCGATTGCAGGGTTTGGATGTTCTGGTGCTGGGGGCGCTGCGGTCCAAACCGCACCCGGCCCATTTGTCGATCGATCAGGCTGTGGAGCTGGCCCGCCGCGTTGCGGCCCGGCGCACGTATTTTATCCATATGGGCCACCAGATCAGCCACCGGTATTATGAAGGCCGGCTGCCGGAGGGGATGTTTCTGGCCTATGACGGATTGACTGTGGATATTGGGGGAACGGATTGATTCCGTTATTTATTGGAGGAAGTGCGGGTTTGGTATTTGACAGGGGAGAATAGCTACAGTATCCTATTTATTCAAGATTGTTTCGGTTTAAAAGTATATAAGGGTTATTTTGATGGATAGATATTTCAAAAATCGCAAAATGGTTTTAACTGGAGTATTCTGTATTTTTCTATTGGTGGATTTTCTTATCTTTCTGGGGGCATCCAATATTTTCTGGAATATGGATACCTATTGTTTAGTCTTTTTGGGGTATGCGATTAGTAGTGTACTAGTGTTTTTCGGTAGTTTAGGGCTTTATTTTTTTGTTTTCAAAGGTAAGCGTTTATGGATTGGAAATCTAATTATCCTGTTGGGATTGGGCATTTTTGTTTTGGATCAGATTTTTGATAATTGGATCTTTGAATATTTGAGGGATAGTTTTATATTACAGGTATGGCATTTCTTTTTATTGCTTAGTGTCATTTGCTTCATTATCTATTTGCCCTTGACGTTGATTTTGTTCGGTTCCCTTTGGCGGAATTCGTCACCAAAAACATACTGGATCCCCCGAATCTCCTTGATAGTTTTGGCGTTTTTGCTACTAGCGTTTCTTTTTTTGGGGATAGGTACAAGGATTGCCAGAAACCGTGCGGATCGGGAAATAATCCTGGCTAAGCAGCAACTCCAGCCGTTGATAGAGAAACTGCATGCTTATCATGCTGACAAGCAGAATTATCCGGAATCCCTGGAAGAAGTTATTGCCAAAGAAGAACTAGACAAGATCTCAAAGGTGTTTCGTCGTGATTTTTATTATACGGGTGAGGCTGGTTTCAGCTTACAAATCATAGATCCTATTTTTGTGCCGACGTATTGGTACTATGATTCAAAAGCAGATGAATGGCAACGCCGGAGTGATTAGCTGAATTGGTGATTGATGGATTTACTGGACAGGGATTTCTTGGATGTAGTTGAGGTTTCGTGTTTGACAGAGGGATAAGGGCGGGGTATGCTAATCTTTTTGGAAAAATGAAAGCTAATGGAGTTATAAGATATGATAGTGACCAGATTTGCGCCGTCGCCGACGGGTTATTTGCATATTGGGGGAGCGCGGACGGCGTTGTTTTGCTGGCTGATGGCCCGGCATCATGGCGGGCGGATGATCCTGCGGATTGAGGATACGGATCAGAAGCGAAATACGCCGACGGCGACGCGGCAGGTGATGGAGGATTTGCGCTGGCTGGGGATCCAGTGGGACGAGGGGCCGGAGGTGGGCGGGCCGCACGGGCCTTATTTGCAATCGCAGCGGCGGGAGATATACGATAAATATCTCAAGCAGTTGCTGGAAGCGGGGAAGGCGTATTATTGTTTTGAGACGTCGGAGGAGCTGCAGGTGTTGCGGGATCAGGCGACGGCGGAGAAGAAGACCTTTGCCTATCAG
>JAKQBU010000381.1 GCA_029573975.1 Planctomycetota bacterium | reverse complement strand
CCGTCCGGCAGACGGAAAATCGCATGATCCAACGGGCCGGGCCGGCCTGTCTCATCGGCGATTCCCGCCAACAGCATGGTACAATCCTGTCCTTACTTACTACGACGGGAATCGACGCGGGGAATGGCCAAACCGGTTTGCTGCGGGTGGAATATCGCTTCGATGCGGCCGCCGGGGTTCTTTCCTATCGCCAGCAGCGCTGGCTGCCCACCGAGGAATCCACGCCGGATGGGGGCAAGGATCGGCCCCTGGCGCATCATATAAAATCGATCCAACTGGAATTTTTTGACGGAAAGACCTGGTTTGACTGTTGGCACAATACGGAAGTTCCGGCGGCGGTCCGGATTCAGGTGGATTTTCAGGGAGAGTCCTCCATATCGCTGCGCCGGGAAATCCTGGTTCCGGTTCCCTGCTGGCATCCCAAGGAAACCCATGGATAACGTACGGAAACAACAAGGTTTTATCCTGATTACGGTGCTGCTGCTGATTGTCCTGATTGCGGCGGCCCTGCTGGAGTTCAACTACCAGTCCCGGCAGGACCTGCGCAGTACAGATGCCTTTTATCGCCGGGTGCAGGCCCGCCATGCCGCCCGCGCGGGAATCGAGCTGACCCGGGCGCTTCTGAGCCAATATCCCGAGTACCGGGATCAGGAGGGCCTGTGCCGATTATTCAATCAGGAGACGATACTGCCGGTCGCTGCCAGCCAGTGCCGGATTCTGGTCTCGCAGGAGGGCGGTAAAATCAATATCAATAAACTGAAAACCAACGACCAACTGGAACGGCAGAGGATTGACCAGCTTCTCCTGCTGATCGATGTCCTCAATCAGAAGCTGCCGTCCCCGCGGCGGCTGGAGTACGGTCTGGTTCCGGCCCTTATTGACTGGACGGATGCCGATGATCAGATCACCCAGTTAGCTTTTGTCAGCCATGCCAACCGGGGGGCGGAGACCGAATATTACCGCCGGCAGGTCCCGGCATATCCCTGTGCCAACCAGCCCCTGGATCGGATCGATCAGCTGCTGCTGGTCCGGGATATCACCCCCCGGCTGCTTTACCATCTGACCGAAGGCACGCCGGAGACTGCCGAGACCGGATTAGCGGATTATTTGACCGTGTATGGCGACGGAAAAATCAATATCAATTATGCCCCGCTGCCCGTGCTGCGCAGCCTTTGCCTCTCCATCACGGAGGGCCTGGCCCGGCAAATAGTACAGTATCGTGCGATTCGCCCCTTTGCCTCCGTGGGTGAAATCCGGCAGGTGCCCGGTATGACCGAGGAAATCTTTACCGCTATACAGGAATATATCACGGTCACCTCTGCCGAACCCTGCTATCGGGTAACCGTTACAGCCCAGGCGGAGAACACCTCCTGTAAAGTGACCGCGATTTTAAAGCAAAACCACAGCGCCCGCCGGCTGGAGATGGTTTATTACCAGGAAATCTGAAAATGCCCAAACGTTCAATTGGTATTGATATTGGCTTACATACTGTCCATGCCATACAACTGGCCCGGACCGGCAGCCGGCTGCGCCTGGAGAAGGCGGTCCTGCATCCGATGCGCCGCCGCACCGATACCCCCGAAGAGATTCTGGCCTGTCTGGTAACCAAATATGGTTTTGAGCGCCGGGCGGCGACTGCCGTCACCCTGGCCCCCCAGCATCTCTGCCATCGCACGATGGATTTCCAGACCGCCTTGTCTGAGCTGCAGGATGAATTTCCGCGGGAATCCGGACAAATCCTTACCGACCGTCCCGCCCCCCCTGCCGGAACTTCACCCGCCACGGCCCTCCTGGTGGCGGCAGACCGGACCGAAGTACAGAACCGCCGGGCCATCCTGCACCACGCCCACTTGCGGCCTGACGTATTGGATAGCCCGGTTTCCGCCCTCTGCGCCGCCCTTACCCGCAGCCGGCCGGACCGGTTCGGTTCCCCGACGCTGCTGCTGTATTTGAATTTCGACCGGGTACTCCTTGCCATTCTCCACGGCGGCGAAATTCTGAATACCCGGAATATCCCTTTAGCGTTGGCATCCGAGCAGGAAGACAACCACCTGGATGCCGATGCCTGGTCTTTGCTGCTGCTGGAGATCAAGCTCACCTGGCAGGCCGCTTTCCAGCAGGATATGCCGCCGGATACTCAACTGGTGTTAACCGGTCCGCTGACGGAACGAACGGACCTCCGGGAAAAAATAGCAAAGGAACTGCCGGGCCAGGTGATTTCCATCGATCCCTTCGCGGATCTGGTTACCGGTACCGACGTTCAGCCGGACAGCGGTTTTATCCTGGCGCAGGGACTGGCACTGCGGGCCTTGGATCCCGCCCATACCTGCGGTGTGAATTTCTTCCGGCTGATAACGGACGATCCCGCCGCCGCCTCGAATCAGAAGCGGCAAAGGATGCTTTTGGGGATCCTGCTGGTTTCTCTGGCGGCGGTCTGGCTGGCCGGCCTGTTTCTCCGCCTGCAGCGTCTGGAATCCCGCTATGACCGGCTCAAACAGGAAATCCTTACCACCGCCCAGACGGTTCTGCCTGGTATCGGTGATATCGAACTGGCTCTGCCGATGATGATCCAGCATAACAATACCTTGCAAAGCAATCCTGCCGGTGATTTTCCGGCGGCCGGTTCCCCCTTGAAAATTTTCGCTGCAATTGCCGCCCATACCCCGGATTCGCTGGAGATTACCATCGAATCTCTAAGTATCGATTCGGCCATCCGCCTGGCAGGTATCTGCCCCTCTTTTTCCGCGCTGCAGGAATGGAAAACGCATCTGGAACAGGTTCCCTGGTTCCGCAGTGTACAAATTCAGAAACAAAATAAACTATCGGACCGTCAGGAGATACAGTTCACCCTCCTGATTGAACCGGCTCCGGAGGCCCTCGAATGACCCTTACCCGCCGCGAAAAGACGTTGCTGATCGCCGCCCTCGCTGTAACAGCCGGCTGGAGCCTGTACGGCTTTCTGGTTCGGCCTGCCTGTGAGCGGATCGATACGCTCAACCGCGTAATCGCGGAGAAACAGACCCTGCTGGGGGAACTAAAAACCCAAACCGCCGAATGCCGGGCGCGGCAGCAGCAGCAGCGGCAATTTCAGGACCAAATCGCCGCCCAGCCGGCGGATTTCCAACTGCTTCCCTATCTGGAATCCCTGACCGGTCGCCTGGCTCTGCCGGTTGCCTCGCTGGACCAGGAGGAACTGCCGCTTTCGGAGACATACCGGGAATCGGTGGTGGAAATGCAGATGTCCGGTCTGCGCGAATCGCAGCTCATGGAATTCCTCTCCTACCTGCAAACGGCTCCCGCCCGGGTACAGGTCAAATCCCTGGATATCCATAAAACCGCCCAGAATCTGCTGGAGCTGACCATTCGGGTAGGTCATATAACTAACCAGGCGAATTAGGCACGCCGCGGATCCCCGCCATCCCGGCGAAACGAATACCGGGCTTCAGGCCCATCGTACCATATACGCATCCCTTGGGCGCCAACAGTTTATAAGAATGAATATGCTTTGACCTTTCCCTTCTCCAATGCCTGGGAAGATACATAAGTTGTACCGCCTGCAACACGGGTATCGAATATACCAAAAACCGCATCTATACCAGGGCATAATTTTCATTCCGCCCCCATTATATGCATTTTTGTCTTGACGGCGGAAACCGTTGCGGATATGATTAGGTATTCGTGTAATGGTACCGAAACGTGTAGCGGTACCGAAACTGGTATATCGTATTGCAAAGGAGAGAAGATGAGAAATGTATTGGTTCTTTGTGCCCTGCTGGTAATGGGAACTACCCCGCTATTTGCCAACTATACGGTAACGGTGTATGATACCTCCGGCCGGACTTTCGACGGCGGCCCCTTTGAAGTGCGCGGCCTGGGAGATTCCTTCAACACCTTCTGTGTCGAGTGGGATTCTCCCACACTGAATTTCAAAACCCCTTACACCGCCACGATTGATTCGGTGGTAATGTACAAGGGCGCCCATGCCGCTTTGAATACCTTCACCAAAATGATTTATGCGGCCTATCTGAACGCCGGCTCGCCTACCCAGGCCCAGAATTCTTACGCCGACGACTATGGCCTGGCCATTCGCAATTCAGAAAAGGGAATGTATGCCAATTGGAATGCAGTGGTAGCGGCCAATCCGTTCTTAGGGAATGCCAACACCAACGGCCATGAGAATGTGTATGTGCTCAACCTGTGGAAGCTGAACCAGCCTTATGCCACAGGAGCGGACATTCAGTCTCAGCTCATTCGGATTCCGGCTCCCGGTGCGATTCTGCTCGGTGGGATTGGTACGGCCCTGGTGGGCTGTCTGCGCCGCCGTCGTACTCTGAAATGAATGACTGCTTGAGGGTTACACCCGGAACTATGTAAAGAATCTCCGAAAGGAGTTATAAGTGAAGTGTAAGAAATGGATTTTACCGACGCTAATCGCGGCGCTGGCGGCCGTCTCGACCGCCAGCGCCAATACGACCCTGACCGTTCCGGCGGAGCTGGGCGTGATGACACACAATCACTATTACATCTGGAAGGTCACCCTGAGCGCCCCCGCCGGCGGACCAATTGAATCGCTGCAATTGACGCTGCCCGGTCTTTACAACGCCGATGAAGATGTCAACAACATCCTGTACGTCCATCTGCTGGGCCGCAGTGAGATTGCCGGCCTGCCCTTTAACCAAAACGGCGTTTTCACGGGTATCGATAATCCCAGCCAGGGAAACAGCCTGGACGCCTATGGCGGCTATGAGCTGGCGACCTTCAGCGATACCGACGGCGCCAGCACCAAAGAGGACTGGACCTACGTGTTCACCGCTGAAGATCTGGCCCTGATCCATCAGAGCACGGCGGCGGGCATCTGCCAGTTTGGGATTGGTTTCGACTCGGACTGCGTTTTCGTCAGTAAAATCCCGGCCCCCGGTGCGATCCTGCTGGGCAGTCTGGGAATCGCCCTGGTCGGCTTCCTCCGCAGCCGCCGTACTCTTCGGTAAATACTGGACACAATCGAAAAAATACTTGGGCATGCGATTTCATTTCGTAGTTGAATAACATGCCCACTCTTTGCCACCTTCTTCCTACTAAGAGGCTTGACTAAGGGAAAATCCGTTCCGTTATCTGGAAATGAATCCCTTAGGAATAGAATTTCTTTAAGAGCCATCTTCGTTTGGCAATCAGGAATCCGGTAACCAGGAGGATATACGGCAAAAAGAAGGTGATAATTTCCTGTCCGCTAGTACCGCCGCTTTCATAACGGCTCAGTGAGCATCCACCACTACTGCTCCCCCCTGCCGAGGCTTCGGTTTCAGTCTGATACGCCAGCACATACTGGGTAAAGTGGGTGGTCTTGTACCGGATGGCGTGCAAGGTCGGCGACAGAACCAGATGTTCAATATTGGTAATGGCCGACTGGCTGAACTGCCCCGTTTCCGTATTGTACCAGTACACCGACGGACTGCTGTATTCCGCCACCAGATAGGGGATGGTGATCGTCACCGGCTTGAAGAACTCCAGCTTGCTGCTGGGGCCGAACTCATAGGAGGAAATAATATCCAGCGGCACCGGCGGAATCGAGGCCGGCGGATTTTCCACTTTGTAAATGGAGATCTCGGTATCCACCGGGAAGGCGCCGGCCGGAACTTCCACACAGACATCCTCGACACTGTCGATGGTTCCCGGCTCCGCGTTCACATACCCGCCGTCGGCAGCGCTGATCAGCTTGGAACTGACCAGCTCTTCCTGAATGGTGGTGGTGCCGGCATAAAAAATATCCGGTTTTTCCCCGGCCCCGTCCACCCAGACCAGATACGGGTTATTTTTCAGATTCAGCGCCAGGACCGGGCTGGACTGCGCAGAATGGGTGGCATCGTTATCGCAGACCCAGATATTGGTGCCAAACAGCCCCTCCGGATCCGCTTCGGCAAAGTATATATCGCTGTCCCCGTTGCTGTCCACCAGATTCCGGTTATCCTGCCAGCAGACATAAATCTTCCGATGGCTGCCGGTGGATCCCGTTACCCGCAGGTCCGGACTGATCTGATCCGCCCCGGAAATCTCGCCCGGATCAATGATACTGACGCCCGTCAGGGGCGCGCTGGGCAGTCCGCCGGCGGTCGCGGCATAATAGATATCCTGATTCCCCAGGACATCATTGACCCAGACCAGGTGCAGAATATCCCCTTCGGCCTCCGTCGCCAGGGCCGGCGCGGACTGATTGTCGTTATTCGTAACCACCGGCACATGGGTCCAGGGCCCCCGATTCGAGGCCGCCCCATAGAGGTCCCGGCCGCCATACTGGCTATCAGTCCAGACCACATAAACTACATTTTCGGAATCGATGGCCAGCGCCGGCTGCGTCTGATCGCCGCTTTTGGTGGTAATCGCCGTGATGGTCTGGGTCACGAAATCATCGCCCGAATCCGCCAGATAGATATCGCGGCTGCCCTGGCGATCATCCTGCCAGGCCACATACACATGCGCAGGTGACTGAGAATCAACTGCCAGCACCGGCTCGGTCTGATTGGATTTGTTGTTATCCACCGGCAGCGGGCTGCTCCACTGGATCCCATCGGCGGAAGACGAGTAATAAATCGTCCAGCTTTTATTCAGATTTTCCTGCCAGGCCAGATACAGCTTGTCATTTTGGTCAATGGCCAAGCTGGGATTGCACTGATCTGAGGGCCGTTTCAGAATCTGAGCCTCATTGGAAAAAGTACTGGCGCCGGCCGCCAGCTTGTTGATATAGAGTTTGCGGGCACCCACCGGTCCGGCTTCCCAGACCACCCAGATCGTCCCCTGACTATCGCGCACGGTGGCCGGGCGGTTGCCGGCGAGGGTATCGGTATTCCCGTTGACTTGCTTATTGCCGCCGAAGCAGCGCATCTGGGTAACAAAGGAAGCCGAATAAGCCGGCATGACATTCCCAACCAGGTCCCGGGCATTGACCCGGACCTCGACCTGCTGGTCATAGCTGAAAATCTCCTTCGGCTGATAGGTAAATACATAGTCCGCCCCCGTTCCCTTCCGCTGACAGCGGCCGTTCGGGCTGAGGTAATCCACCGCTCCGCCGGTATAGATGATATCCCCCTCCACCGCAATCACCACCGACTGGAGATCGACGCCGGACTCGGCATCGGTCACATGCAGGGTGAGCAGCGTATTCAGCGGCACCTGGATATCATTCGCACGCGGCGCAGAACTGAAGGCAACCGGCGCGGTTTTGTCTTCCTGCTGTAGCGACTGGAACACAACCAGAATCTGGTGATCGGCCGCAATGCCGGTAAAGGTGTACGTGGTAATCGCTCCCTGGGGAACATCGTCGATCAAAACCTGAGCAATCTGGTAGCCCTTATCGGCAGCAAAGGTAAAGGTTTTGCTGCCGCCAAAATCAACCAGAATGCTGCCGGCCGGCTGGATTGTTCCCCCGTAGCGGGCGTCCGCCATAATGGTATAGTTGCGGGTCCCGAAGGCCGCCGTTACCGTCTTGGCGGCATCCATGGTAACCACCGCCGGGTTGGCCAAGCCGCTCAAAGCGCCGCTCCAGCCGGTGAAACTCTGGCCCGCGGCGGCCGTGGCCGTCAGCGTCACCTGCTCCCCATGCAGGTAGCTGGTTTTGTCGGGATTCTTGGTAACCGTACCGCCGCTGGCGTTGACCGTAAGGGCATAAGAATTGAGGGCAAAATTAGCCGTCACCGTCTTGGCGGCATCCATGGTAACGGTGGCCGGATTGATCTTGCCCGATAGATCGCCGCTCCAGCCGCTAAAATAATACCCCTCCTGCGGACTGGCCGAGAGGGTCACGGCGGTATTGTAATCATAGCTGGCCTGGTCCGGACTGCAGACGACCGAGCCGTTGGCGGCGTTGACTTGCAGCGTATAAGCATTGGCCGCACAATAAGCGGTAACC
>JAKQBU010000378.1 GCA_029573975.1 Planctomycetota bacterium | reverse complement strand
TGCGGCTGAGATTGTTAATGCGTAAGGTAGCGCAGCCCTTTTCGTGGTTTTTCAGGCTAATCGAATTCCGCCGAATGTCGAAATCATCTCCCAGGTCAATCTGCAGGACGATGGTTTTGTCCATTACCGGAGCGGCCTTACCCGGCATGGGCGCCGGCGGCGGATCGGTCGCGCGGAGGTTATGCAAGCCAAGGATATATTGCGGATGTTCGGTAGCCGTCAATGTAAGACGCTCCTTTGCCTTCCAGGTTTTCACAGGCCGGCCCGTCAAGTCAGTCATTTGAACGTCCCCGGATTGCATGGGCAGCCGGAACGTTTTTTCCGCATCCGAGGTGCTCCAGAACACCAGCCTTTGCTCGCCGTCGGGCTGTTGATAGAGCGTCGCGTCCACACCCGGGCCGGGGTTATACCTGCCGAGACATTCCGCTTCGCCCAGCAGCGTTGTCAGCGTCGCCAGGCCCGCATAGGCGGGTTTGACTGTCCAATCCCAGCGAATGATCCCCCATGCCTTTCCATCGTCGTATTCGTTGTAAGGCTTGAAGACAAAGTAGAAGTCTCTGGCCACCCCCAGCCGCTGGAACGTAACCTGGGCCTGAACCAGATAGTCCGCCTGCATGTATTCCTGCTGGGTGTCGTGCTCGCGCAGACGCGTGCCGGGAAGGATCGGATCGCGTCGGGCGGTACCTTCGGTCACGCAGCCGTTCTCCGTAATCCACATGGGCTTGTCGTCCAATCCAAATCGCTTCAGGAACGCCCATTTTTCCGCGACAATACCCTTGAATTCACCAACCGTCTTGTACACATGAAAATTGTAGGTGTCGAAATACTCTCCCGCGCCGTTTTCCATCATGATTTCCATGAACCTCGGCGTGGGGTGGATGCAATTCGAACCCACCAGGACATTGAGATCGGGATCGGCTGCCTTAAAACCGAGATAGGCGGCCTTTTGCGCCGCGGCGAAAACCCAGCCCGGCAAGTCGTTCGGGGCGTCTTGCTCATTCCAGAATTCCCATGCCTGAACGCAGCCGCCAAAATCGCGCCCCGCCGTTTCGGTGAAATGATAGAGGGAGACAAGGTCGTCAGGGAAACCAAACCGATCCTTGGAAACCCACGCCGGTGCGTCGTGGAAAACCTGGCAGACATTCACTCCATACTTGGCGAGCAGCTTGTCATTTTGAGCATATTCACTAAAATCAATTTGATCAGGCTGAGGACTGGTTCCCAACCAACTGACGCGGTCGCGAACCATCGGCACGCCCAACAGCCGGGTCAGTTCCGCCAGCGATTCGTGCAGATTGTCCGGGGAATACAGACTCGGCGAAGTCCAACTGAAGCAGCTATCCAGCGCATAGGGACAATCGGGCGAGACTTTGCGTGAAGCAGGATCGACGACCCGCGCGAAAGTTGTCTCTGCCAGCCATTCCTCTGTGTTCTGGGATTTCACTTTCAGGCGGTAATATCCCAGCGGCAAATCCGAGAGAACGAGGAGGTCCCTGGTTTTTGTCCAAAGCCCTTGCTGGATTTCCCGGCCCAGCCAATCTTCCAGCGACCACTGCCAGGCGGGCGTGACCGGCGGAAAAACGAATCGCACAGATACCGGCTGGGATTCGGGAAACACGTTCCCCACCCGGTCCGTCGTCAGCAGCGTAGGGAGCTCAAGTGTTTGCATGGGATTATACAGCAGGGCAATCGCGTCGATCGCGTACGCATACAAACCATCACCGCAGGGGCGAGGCTTGTCCGCCCGCAGGCTCAGCGTATGCTCCGCCGCAGACAGATTGGTTATCACCAGGTTCGTCCAGGCCAGCGTGTCGGTTAATCCCCAGCGTTGCGTGGAGCAGTTCTGCGTTGGGATCGCATGCCAGACTCCGCCGTCCAGGCAATAAGACATCGGCGAGACCCATATGTTGTTCACCGGCTGGGCGGCGAGTTGAATAAGATATTCCCCCGCCTGGGAAACCTGGAACGTGTATGTCACTTCATGCGGGCCTGCTTCCTGGGTCAGAAGAAGGAATTGTTTTTCATTGTAACAGTCCTCACGAGGCAGGACCGACCAGGCGGCAGTTTGCTTCATTGCGGCTTCACCCTCGATCCAGATGTCATACGCGGGTTTCAGGGGCGGCTTGGTTTCCGATACCGGCAGATGGACAAGAACGCTATCCGCAGCGTGGGAAACAACGGCGAAGAAAAGCAGAATACTCGTAAGTACCAAAGCTCGAATAATGAAATAACGCTTCGTTATCTTCGGCATAAAAATTTCTTTCATCTCGATTTTTTAACTTATTTTGAATCATCAATTCAATCGAGCCACAATAATTAAAATTAAACCGGCCAAATACCCCAAAAACATAAATAGTAAAATTCGATGGGTACCCACCGAAGCGCCTTTAAATTCCCGCCAGATAAACACCCCCCAGAAGGCTGCTACCATCGTCGCCCCCTGGCCCAGGCCGTAAGACACGGCAAAACCGGCAGAGCCGCTTGCAATGATGCTGAACGACATCCCCAGGCACCAGATCATCCCTCCCAGTATCCCGATCAGATGCAGCCGGGGATTGCCCTGGCGAAAATAATCCGCATAACGCACCGGCTTGCCGGCAAAAGGCTTATACATGACAATCGTATTCCACAGAAAATTCGACAACAGCAGACCGATGGAAAAGATTACCACCGCCGTATAGGGGGTAAGCTTGCCGGCCTGCGGCTGATGAAAATCGGTGGACATCGAGCCGGCCACAAACCGGTAAAAGAATCCCATCAGCAGCCCGGCCCCGATGGAAATGATATAGCCTTTGGTGGAAGTTTTACCCGTTTGCCCCGGCAGACGCCGATAGGCAACCGCCGCCAGAATAATCGCCGCCACGATCAGAGCAGTTCCCACAAACAGCAAGCCGGCATTCCCCACCGGTTCATAGATATAATTCACAATCACCCCCAGGACCAGCGCCAGACCGATACCAATCGGAAAGGCGATCGCCAGGCCCGCGATATCGATAGCCGCCACCAGCAGAATGTTGGCTATGTTAAAAATGATACCCCCCAGCAAGGCAGAGCCAATACTGGAAGTCTCCGCCTGCCCCAAATCGGCCAGAAAGCCGCGGCCTTCCGTTCCGGTACTGCCCAGGGTAAAGGCGAAAATCAGGGCAAGCAGCAGAACCCCGAAGGAATAGTCCCAGTAGAACAACTGAAACGCCCATTGTTTGCTGGCCAGCTTCTGGGTGTTGGCCCATGAGCCCCAGCACAGCATCGTCACAAAACACATAACCACGGCGATTGAATACGAATCCACGATAAACATAATTTCACCTTAAAAAAATTCTCATACCTGTATTCATTTCGACTCACACGTTTTTATAAAACCGGCCACTTCCTCATAGGCAGGCATGGAAGGCTGGGCACCTTCGCGCGTCACCGACAAGGCCGCTACATAATTGGCAAACCGGGCCGCCGCCGCGATGGACTGGCCCCCGGCAATCCCCCAAGCCAGGCTGCCGGTAAAGGCATCCCCCGCCGCCGTGGTATCGACCGCGGAAACGGAAATCGCCGGACAAAACAGTTTTTCCTTTGGGGTAACCGCTGCATAACCCTTTTGCCCCATTGTGATAATTACCGACTCCACCCCCATCTCCTGCAATTTCGCCGCCGCGGCAAAGGCGGAATCCCGATCTTCCACCCGGATACCAGCCAGAATCTCCGCTTCGGTCTCGTTCGGCGTGATGATGGCGGTTTTCTCCAATAGCCGCTTACCCAGCGGCTGGGCCGGGGCCGGATTCAGGATAAACGGCACTTGATACAGATGAGCCGTCTCGGCGGCATACTGGACCGTTTCCAGCGGCACCTCCAGCTGGGCTACCACCGCGCCAGCCGCACGAATATCCGAACCGGCCCGGCCCACATCCTCCGGTGTAAGCTTATGATTGGCGCCCGGAACCACCACAATCACATTACTGCCTTGTTGATCCACAAAAATACCGGCCACACCGGTGGATACTTCATCCGTCTGCAAAATATATTTGTCCCGGATGCCGAACGCGGCAAACTGCGCCCGCAGTTCCTTCCCGTACAGGTCCCCACCCAGCCGGGTCACCAAAAACACCTCCGCCCCCAGCCGGGCCGCCGCCACTGCCTGATTGGCCCCTTTTCCCCCCGGGATCATGCGGAACTGATCCCCCAGAATCGTTTCGCCCACCCTGGGAATCCGCCCGGCCCGAATCACCAGATCCATATTCGAACTGCCCACGACCATCACCCTGGCTGCCATAATAAATTCTCCTGCATTCTGTTCATACCGGATTTACCGATTGAACCGAAGCTCTTTCCACCAACCGCGTAGGAATCAGCAATCCTTCCGAACCGGGTTTCTCCCCCTGCTGAATCCATTCAATCAGTAATTTGGTGGCAATACTGCCGATTTCTTTTTCATTTTGCGCCACCGTCGTTACCGGGGTCCGCAAATATTCACAATACACTTGATCATCGAATCCGATTAAGGAAATGTCCCGCGGAATTTCCATCCCTTCTTCCGTTAACGCCCGTATCGTTCCCAGACAGATCAAATTGCTCAGCGCCATGATCGCCGTAAACTTCTTCTCCTGCCGCAACAGCAGCTTGGTCTTGATATACCCGTTTTCCAAGCCG
>JAKQBU010000286.1 GCA_029573975.1 Planctomycetota bacterium | reverse complement strand
TCCAGGACATGCTCAGTGCCGACCCCGGTCAACAAGACGCTATACCAGGGGTTGATTTCATCGACATTTTCGGCGTTGCTGAGAATCCGCAGGGTGCGCTCCGACGAGCCGGTGGCAGGGGGAGTGAACAGAACGGTAACGGTTAATTCCTCATTTACCGCCAGCAGAACCGGCAGGGCCGAGGAAGGCGGATCGAGAATGGCAAAGGGCGAATCGAGGGCCGGGGAAAAGACAAAGCTGGTAATTTCCAGCGGCTGACCGCCGATGTTTTTAATGGTGAAAGTCTGATCGGAAGGACTGCCCAGCACAACGGAGCCAAAGCTGACGATATCAACATTGTCGTCATCATCATTGTCCAGCAGGACGGTACTGGTCTCGTCAGGCATGGGCAGGGAGATAATCGGCTCGTTGGGAACGCCCAGGCCGGTCAGATAGATGCGATAGAGACGGTTTTCCGGATCGTCCGTATTGACCACCAGGTAGGTATCCAGCTCCTGAATCGCATCGGTAGCGGAAGAAGGGGCATAGGTTACGGTCACAGTATAAAAAGCGCCAGGAGCGAGAACCCATTCTTCCTCCGACCAGTTAATCACGATGGGAGTGCCGGCCACGCCCATTACAATATCATTGATGGTGAGGTCGGTCGTGCCGTCGTTGTGAATGACAAACTGCCGCTGGGCCTGCTGGCCGAACGGAACGCTGCCGAACTCCAGCAGGTCGTCATTTTCGGTGCCGCTGGTTTCGGTGATGCGAACCATGGCATCGCTGATGCCTTTGCCGATGAGTCCGATGGGAATCGTTGTGGCGGTCTCGTCGTCGGTGCGGATGGTGAGAATATCGGACAGATATCCGGATTCATCCGGCTGGAAGACGAGGTAGAAGGTTAATTTACTATCGGGTGCGACGACAATGTCATCGCCGGCAGACGGGCCATTAATCACCGAACCCTGCAAAACGTCATCGACATATACCTTGGTAATAACAAAATGGCTGCCGCCGAAAGCCCAGTTGGTAACGGTTAAATCGGTCTGGCCGGTATTGGTGATGGTTAAGGTACGCTCGTTCGATGTGGTAAACACCACAGTATCGTCAAAGGTAATAGCGCTGCGGCTGATTTTGACTTCCGCATGATTGACAATTTCCGCCTGCAGATTGATTTCATAGTAGCCGGAGAAAGGATGTTTTCCCTGGACATAATTGTCCGGTCCGACGATGTCGATATTGGCATCGTTGCTGTGAATCAGGAGAACCGAATTG
Source organism: Planctomycetota bacterium (assembly GCA_029573975.1). Next base: position 4,503 of record JAKQBU010000286.1, on the reverse strand, counting down.
TAATCGCCCACCGGCAGATCGGCGGCATTCAGCCGCACAATAATTTCCTTTTCCTCTCCCGGCTGGATCACCAGGGGATAGGCATTGGCGGCGACATTGATGATTTCATAAGGATTGGAGGCCAGTTTGCCCAGGCCGCCGAATTCCATGCTGTAGATAATCAGGTCCGTAAAGGCATCGTCGTCATTGCGGATGGTAAATCGCTGATCGATGGTATTGGAGTATTGGCTGGTGAATACCAGGGTATCGTCATCGGACGCGCCGGAATTTTCAGTAATTTCCATATCGGGCAAGGAAGAATAGGGCCGGAATTCCCGTACGGCATCGGAATCCAGATGCCCCATATAGTAGCCGACAATGGGATAACCGTTGGACTGCATAATCATGTCGTTTAAACGGGTAGCGCTCCAGGTGGACATATTTTCCGCATTTTGCACACTTTCGGTTCCCAGAACTCCCCAGGTACCATCGTTCTGATAGCGCAGGGCGCCGGAATCCCCATGGTCTCCATCGGAGCCCCGGTTGGTCCAGGCAATGGTCAGGAGTTGCCCGCTACTGCTGATTATCTGGCCATGGGTTGTGGTAAAGGAAGAAGTCTGGGAAGTAAAAGGGACATTAACCCATCGTTCGGAAGTGCCTGTCATGTGCAGGGGATCGTTATACGGTTCCCAGCGCCAGACTTCCAAGGTCAGATCGGTAGTCGAAACAGTCCACTGGGGCAAGGGAGTAGGCCCCACAAACGGATGGGCATCGAACCGATCGATAATGCCATCGGCGGGATTGGATAAATCCACCGGTTCAGCGGCGGCATTCTCCACCAGAATCCATTCCACGCCATTGGGGCCGATCGCCAGATCCGATAACTGGTAAATATCGTTGGTGGGCAGCGGATAGGAAAGCCCCAAATCCATCAGAACACAGGAGGTAGTGGAAGAAAGGGTATTTCCATATTGTTCCCATTCATTGCCGGAGAGGTCATATTCGAATATGCTTGCCGTAGAATAGCCGTCATAGAAACCGGAACTGGCATACGAGGAAAATAATACGATGGGAGCAGCCAGATGCGGATCCGTGATCCCCGACTGATGCACCCCGATATCTTCGGTAGTACTGGTGAATCCGACCGCGAAATTGCGGTTCGGAAGGAGGGTGACAATTGGTCGTACAATATTGGTATCATTCTGGGGCATCAGGATGGACAAGTCATCAATCCATAAATCCGCCACATCGCCGTCATTTCCTTCCATCTCCAGCATGATGGAAATGTCAGTGATTCCGGCGGTAATTCCGGGAATGGTGATTTGGGCGGTGGTATAGGCCGGCTGATCGTTATTACCGTTCCACCAGCCGGTAGAAAGGCCATACCAGTCCGGGAAGGTTACCGGGTAGGCAAGATCGTTGGCCAGAACATAGACATTGGTATTAGCAAAATCATAGTTATCCAGCCGATACCGGAAGGTAACGACGATATCGCCGCTTTCCTGTACCATACCATTGAAGACGGTGTACACCTGCGAATTGGTTTTGCCGGTAATCCCAAATACCTGGCTGTGCAGGCATTCCTGAAAATCATAGGCCGGATTTCCCTCGCCATCAAAAGGTCCGATGAGATGATTATTGCCGGTATCGCCGGAATGATCATTTTCCCACTGGCCGAAACCGAGGGTAGAAGTCACCACGATATTGTCAATCCACATTTGCCCCGTACCGTCGGCACTGGCAAAACTGTTCGTTAAGTCGGCGCGGATGCTGAGTGTATGCGTGCTATTGTCCAGATTTCCCAGGAGAGTCAGGGAACTGAGGCTGATATCCACCCAGCCGCTGTCCTGATCGACGCCGCTCACCTGATAGGTTCCTGCCCGGTTGATGTCATCCCCATCGATGGAAATCATCAAATCGAGGGTTTCATCGTCCAGGATATCATCTCCCAGTAGCAGGCGATACGACAAATCGATGAATACTTCCGCACCGCCGCTAAAGGTATAATCGAAGGAGGCGGTCAGGTTGGCATCGGCAGTAGCGGCATCCCCCAGGGTAAGGTGCAGCGCATCATCTCCGGCGCCATTTTCCCCGCCATCTACATCATATTCCCCTGCCGCATCATTAGGATTGGTGTCTTCCACATAGGTCCAATCCCCTAATAAGGGATTATTCGTGTTTAAATCATCATCGAAATGCATGGTGACATACTGAGCAGCAATGGTCAAGCAGTCGATTTCCAGGGTGGCGGTCCCATTGACGGCGGCAGCACTGTTGGAGAGTACCCCTTGAATACTCAAGGTGTGATCCCCCTCGGTAAGATAGGGCGCCAGTACATCGCTGGATATGGAGAGGTATCGATAGCCATCGTCCACATCCGGCCCGGTAATCTGATAATCCCCGATGGTGGTTATTTCCTGTCCGTCGATAGCCAGGACTAAATCCAGGGTTTCACCGGCATCGATATTCGCGCCGGTAATCAACTGATAGAAGAGTTCAATATCTACCTTGCCGGCCATATCCAGGGTAAAGTCGGTTTGCAGTTCGGCCCGCAAATCCGCGGCGGCATTCACACCATCTCCCAGAACGATTTCCAGGGACCCATCCTTATTCCCCAGGACTCCGCCGTTGATATTATATTGGCCGGCGGTTTGATCCGGGTCCTCGATATCGGGCACAAAGGTCCAGGCATCCCCGATAGGGGATGTGTTTTCATTAAAGGAATTCTGTGTTACGATATGGCTGTTGGTAAGAATCCGCTGGTAAATGCCGATATTGTCAAACCGGGCGGTCCCGGCGGCGGACGAGGTATCTACCTGTATCTGCAGCAGATGGTTCCCGGCATCCAGATCAATACCATAATCGCTGGTATCGATCCTGGCCCGGATAAAATCGGTGGTTAATCCGACATCTACGGAATCAACCAGAATATCGGTTCCGTCCAGAATCACATGCAGTTCCATGCCGTCACCGGTGGCCACGTTGGCGGCATCCAGCAGATAATCGAATTCAATGATGAAGGCCTCTTCCCAGTCATAGCTCTGGAAATAATACTCGAAGAGACCCGTCAACGGGCCGGCATAAACCGGAGCCTCCGTATCCGTTACGAAGTTGATGAATAAGCCGGGATCCAGATGCGGGGCATCCGCAACAGGCTCCCCGGTAGCCGGATCGGCAATGACAAAATTCCCATTGACGCCGGCATTTCCATTGGTCCCGATGACCACCAGACCCTCTTTATCTTCCGGGTAGCCGGTGGTAAAGGTGTACCACTGCCCCAGTTCCCAATCCGGCAGGCCATCGGCGTCATCGCCATCCTCAGGACGCTCTTCAATCGAAACAGGAGCATTCTCATCCGAAGCGGGATCTTCCCAGGTAAAACCATTATAATCGGAAAGGTAATAGACACTGAGAGGGGAGGATTTGGGAGTAACTCCCACACCATAAGCGCCATCGCCGGCATCCGCCCAGACTCCGGCATTGGGATCCCAGTACCGGCAAACAATATCGTGGCTATGCCCATTGTCCCAGATGTAGGCCAGCATAATGGTGCCGTTCTGGCCGGCCTGGACGGAGATTCCGACATTGTTCTCAAAGGCGTTCTCATCATAGGGCCGGCCATGGCGGATCCCATCGCCGGCGGTCCCCCCCCCTACCACATTCCACCCTCCGCCGCTCCATTGGAGAACGAAGGGATCGCCGTTTTCATCCAGGTAGGCCAATAAAGGCTTTCCCACCACATCGTATTCGTAGTAAGGATCACCTTTTAGATCGAAGATCTTTCCATGGGCCACATCCACCGCGGTGTCATCCCAGGTGTCGGTGGCCTGGCTGTATAAATAAACATTCTCACCATTGGCCAGGAGGATATCCGGTTCTGTACCGGAATTGTTATCATAATCAATCAGACCGAGTTGAAGCCCGTATGCCATCCCCAACTGGTAATAGGCCGTCCAGTCGCTGCCGGCCGAGTTCAGCCAGCCGAATAAATCATTCCCGTTAGAATTGCTGCCCCGCCCATATTCGTCCCAGTCGCTGCCGTCCCACTGCTGGACAAAGATTTCACTGTCATGATGGCCGACATCATATAGGCCATCATAACATCGATACGAAAGCAGGATACCGCCTTCGGCATTCAGAAGGATGTCGGGCATCCAGATAAGATAATCTTCGGAAGTAGCGCGATCGGAATACTGTGTGTTTAAGGAATATTCCAGAAAACCAAAATGGCTGTTTTGGAAGCGGGATACATAGGCAGCCATAATGGGGGATTCATCATCGGCATTACCGGGAAGACCGGGTGTATGCACATCCGTTCCTTCACTGTCATCACGGTCGATATCATACCGTTCCCCCTCCCCAAAGCCCTGCCAGGTAATAATAGGATGGCTGTCGGCATCGGTGATAATCGTGGGAGAATAATACCAGCCGAGGGAAGGCGCAATGCCGGCACCGGTGGCACTGACGCCGGTTTCATACGCCACCCAGGTATTGGATTGCAGGGTTTTGACAAATACCCCCGCC
>JAKQBU010000278.1 GCA_029573975.1 Planctomycetota bacterium | reverse complement strand
CTGTTCAGCGATCTGGTGGAGATGGATATTCTGTATATGGCGCTCTTCCCGGAGAAGGAGAATAATTATTGGAATGAGGCATTTTTGGAGAGGCAGCCGAATTTGTTGGAAACGTTTCTGCCGGAGGAAAAACAGTGGGCCGGCGTGGTGCGGGTCATCGACGGGAGGCAGCAGGCATGGATCAATGCCAATACGCTCAAGCAACATGTGGTTTGTTATTGTAAAAACAAATAGCCTCAATAAGCGAATTTCTGACGGAACCGCCAAAAGTCGATATTGACATCCAAAAACCGCTCTGGCTCCCCCATAACAAGGGGCCGACGAGCTTTTAACGCTGGTATCTTATTTGATCCGGTCTCAAACCAGCCTTATTGCCAAGCTAAAGATTTTAGTAAAATATCCACCTTAAAAATTCCGCCGCTCAACCGGTAAAATATTTCTAACCTTCACCTTCGGAAACCATCTTATGGGACACTGCAAAACGTGATGAATTAAAATTGCTTTATAGATTTCTTGCTTGACAATATGGCATAACTAAATCATTATTAAATCGGTTACTTTGTATTTTCAACACCAGGGGGCAGGAGAGCGAAAGGATGCGGTCGCGAAGTTTTTTTTTGCCGGTTGTCATGGTTTGCCTGGGGCTCAATTTTTCGCAAGTGCGAGCGGATTCTGTACATGCCAGTCAGGTTATCCCGCTGGATGGTACGGATTGGCTCCTGGCAACCGACCCGGACAACAGCGGCCGGGACCAGCAATGGTATAACCAGCCCCAGCCCCAGGCCCAGCAAGTCAAAGTACCCTGGATCATTCAGGTAACCTTCCCGGAATATCACGGGGTGGCCTGGTACTGGAAGGAATTCAATGTGCCGGCGAATCCGAGCGAGCAGGGCCGGTATATCCTGAGGTTTTGGGCGGTGGATTACAAGGCCGACGTCTGGGTCAACGGCAAAGAGGTCGGCAGCCATGAAAATGGCGAGACCCCCTTTGAACTGGATGTCACTCATACGGTCAAGACCGGCAGGAAGAATCTGCTGGCGGTGCGGGTGCTGAATCCGACCCATCAGCCGATCGACGGGATCGTGCTGAATGAGAGTCCGCACCGGAATAAAGTTATGCCTTACAGTGCCGGCGGATCCTATAACCACGGCGGGATCGTCGATTCGGTCGAACTGCTGGTGGTCCCGGCGGTGCGGATTGTAGATGTCTTCGCCCAGCCGGACAGGCACACCGGCAAAATCAAGGTCCAGACCACCCTGCGGAATGCCGGTGAGAAAACCGTGGAGGCGAAATTGAGTTTAGCTGTAGCGCCGGCGGCTGGGGGAGAGACGATTGCGATAGAATATCAGAAAAAGAAAATGCCGGCTGGCGATACGATGTTGACGGAAGAGTTGACAGTGAAGAATCCCCGGTTGTGGGAATTAAACGATCCGTTTCTCTATCGGGTAACGGTGAACGCCGAGGTGGACAAATATGATTCGCTCGATGAATATGCCGTTAAATGCGGCTTCCGGGAGTTTGTTTTTAAGGATGGTTACTTCCGACTGAACGGCAAGCGCATTTATCTGAAATGTTCGCACACCGGCAACCATTGCCCCATCGGCCAGCAGTGGGCGCATGACCCCGATTTATTCCGGCGGATTTGCTCAACTGCAAGGTCATGGGATTCAATTCCATCCGCTTCATCGCCGGCCTGTCTGCCCGATACCAGTTGGAATTAGCCGACGAAATCGGCCTGATGGTCTATACCGAACCGTATGCAGCCTGGTGCCTGGCCGATTCGCCCCAAATGACCGAGCGCTACGACCGTGCCATCCGCGAAATGATCTTGCGGGACCGCAATCACGCCAGCATCGTGATGTGGGGCATGCTGAATGAGACGGTGGATGGCCCGGTCTTTCGCCACGCGGTCAAAGACCTGGACCTGGTCCGCTCGCTGGATACCACCCGCCTGGTCCTGCTCAACAGCGGCCGCTGGGACAATGCCCAAGGCCCCGCGGGAACCATGCCAGCCGGTTTAAAAGGCTGGAAAATGGATTCTGTAGATCCTTGTGTTACCTTTAATGCAACAGAGTTCCCGATCGATCATTCCAATGTGCTTTGGGAGCCGAAACGATTGGCCTTTCATCCAGGGCAAACAGGGGAATATAGTACCGTTCGCTGGATCGCGCCGGCCAGCGAAGACTATGAGATAACCGCACGATTTATCGACATATCCAGGCAAGCCGCCACGACCGATGTGCATGTTTTGCAGAATGGCCAGGCTCTTTTTGAGGGATTCATCAATCTGGAGGGACAGGGCAAGGAACAGGTGTATTCCGCAAAATTACCCATGAACAAGAACGACAAACTCGATTTTTGCGTCGGGTTCGGCAACGGCCATTACGGCGGGGACAGCACCGGCCTCGAAGTCATGATAAAAGCAGCGGATGGAAAAACATATGATGCCGCCGGGGATTTTTCCGGCCAGGAAAATCCGGGCGGGCCTTGGAGTTACGGCATGCTTTCCGCCGGAACAAAACCGGCCAGTGCCAGTTTCCGGGAATATAATTCCCGATTCAGTGATCCGGTACCGGGAATCGGTTCCTTGAGCAACCCCGGCTCGCTGGTCTGGGAAGATGTGCTGGACGACCAGCATCCCTATCGCCGCGCCCCGCATACTGCCGACATTATCAACTTTTTCCGCACCGTCAGCCCGCAAAAGCCGTACTTCCTGTCCGAATACGGTATCGGCAGCGGCGTCAATTGGATGCGGGTGGTACGGCTGTTTGAGCAGAATGGCTACCCGCTGGCGGAAGACGGTTTGTTTTACAAAGCCCGCCGTGATCAGTTCCTGGCCGACTTTGAAAAATGGAACATGGCGGAGGCCTTCGGCCGGCCGGAGGAATTTTTCATTCAGAGTATCGCCAAAATGGCCGGCCAGCGCACCGTCGGTATCAACGCTATTCGCGCCAATCCCAGCATCGTCGCCCACAGCGTAACCGGGACTGTCGATCAGGGCATGTCCGGCGAGGGCCTGACCACCACCTTCCGCGAACTCAAACCCGGCACCGTGGACGCCCTCTTCGACCTCTGGGCGCCGCTGCGCTGGTGCACCTTCGCCGAGCCGGTCAATCTCTATCGGGGCGGCAAGGTCAAACTCGAAGCGGTCCTCTCCAATGAAGATGTGCTCCGCCCCGGCGACTACCCCGCCCACGTCTGGGTCTTCGGCCCGAACCGGGAAAAGGTCTTCGACCGATCCTTCACCGTGACCGTCCCCGACCCGAAAACCGCCGGCGAACAGCCCTTTGCCAAACTGGTCTTCAGCGAGGAAATCCTAATGGATGTCCCCACCGGCTGCTACAGCTTCGAGATCAGTTTCGAGGCCGGCGCTGCCGCCACCGGCGGCCAGCAGACCCGGTTTTATGTTTTTGATACCACCGACTTGCCCGCCGTGGCGCAGGAAGTGGTCCTCTGGGGTGAGGATACCGAGCTGGCGCAATGGCTCACCGATCATGGCATTCAGGTCCGTCCGTTTGATGCCTCCATCACCGGCCGGCGGGAGCTGATTCTCGTTTCGCATACCCCGGCCGCCCCCGGCGGCGCCGAGGCCTTCCGCGACCTGGCCGCTCGCATCGCCCAG
>JAKQBU010000246.1 GCA_029573975.1 Planctomycetota bacterium | reverse complement strand
CAATATCATACTCGTCATGGTCAGAATGGCTTTCACTTGCATCGACAAACTCCTTATACTCTTTTACCTGTACCTGGTACCTGTTACTTCTGTTTGTTTTTCGACTGCGCCAGGACTTCTTCCGCCGCCGGATTGGCTCCCATTGCATCCGCCAGCAGGCGCGACTTCAGGCACAGCAGCGCCATCCGCAACTGCGGATCGACTTTCAAAATCTCCTGGGCATTATAGACCGTGCGGGCCGCCGCCGTATCCTTCTCCGAGCCGTTCTGGTGCAGAATCCCGGCGTCGCGGCGCAATTTCTCCATCGCGATCATCTGGCTGCCGGTCAGTTCCACCGCCACATCCGGCTCCACACCGTAATCCTCGCTGTCCTTGTCCTGCGGATTGCGATGGACCCGCCGGCCGCTGGGCAGATAGTAATAGGCAATCGTAATCTTCATTTGCGCCTGCGTCGGGCGGATCGTCTGAATCGTCTGCACGCTGCCCTTGCCGTAGCTGCGGGTTCCCACCACCAACGCCCGCTGGTTGTCTTTCAGGCAGCCCGAGACAATCTCGGAGGCGCTGGCCGATATCCCGTTGATCAGCACCACCAGCGGCACCCGCCCGTCCACCAGGTTATCCGGCCGGGCCTTGTCCTCACCGGTGATTTCATTGTTCCGGGACCGGGTGCTCACAATCGTGCCGCCGGAAAGGAAACTGTTGGCGATCTCGACGGCGGTACTGAGAAACCCCCCGCTGTTATTCCGCAAATCCAATACCAGTCCCCGCATGTTTTGCCCCTGCAGTTGGTGCAGCAGATTCCGGAAGCGGCTGGTTGTCTCATTGGAAAAATTCGTCAGCCGCACATACGCAATCCCCTCTTCCGGGTCCGCAAAATACTGCCATTCCCCCTGTTCATCCCGATACAGGCCCTTAATGGTCTGCACCACAATCCAGTCGCGCGTCAGGGTGAAGTCCCGCGGCTTGTCGAATCCTTCGCGGTCAATCGTCAGCACCACGTCCGTTCCCGCCTCGCCCGTAATCCGGCGCACCGCGGCCTCCAGGGAAATATTCGCCGTGCTCTTGCCGTTCACCGCAACGATCAGATCATCCGCATCCAGTCCCGCCCGCTGGGCCGGCGAATCCTCCAGCAGCGAATCCACCGCTGGATAATTGTCTTTTTTCTTGATGACGATGCCCACCCCGGCAAATTCGTTGGTCATGTCCTTTTGAAATTCCGTCACATCGCCGGGCCAGATGACATAGGTATAGCCGTCCAGCGTCGAATACGCCCCTTCCGTAAACTCCGCCATCAAGACATTGAGCGGCAGTTGCAGGGTATCCCGGTTGATCCCGATGACATAGCCCAGATACTGCAAGACCTGAAAATAGCCGATCTGTTCCGGGGCCGCCGCCTTCACCTGGGCGATCAGCTCGTCGATTTTCGCCGCATAGCTTTGTGCGGCGTTGGGATCCCGGATCTTTTCAAACGTCACAGCCAACTGCGGTGTTTCCGCCATGATCCGGCAGCACTCCAGGGCCTTTTCCGTCATTTCCTGGAAATTCGGCTCCTCCACATATTTCGCCGCCGTAATGTTCAGTGCCGTCTGCACGATATCAAAGGAAACTCCTTCCCGGCGCTCCTGCCAGCTCACCGAATCCTGATTCGGGTCCGGCACATACATGCTGATCAGAATCGCCTGGCGCAAAAGCCGCTGGGCGGTCTTCTCGTACTCCTCATTTTTGGGATCCAGAAACAGCAAATACCGGTAAATCCGTCCATAGGTCTCCTGGGGTTTCCCCTGCTCCTGCCAGCGTTTGGCTATCTCCAGAGCCTTTCGGACAATTTCCTCCTGACGCGCCGGATCAATCGTCGCGGGCACACCGGTCTTCTTCGCCAGATCCGCCGACATCGCCAGGTCCGCCAGGGCCGTCAGCCAATATCCGTCGATCTTTTCCTGATACCCCGCCTCCACTTTCTCCTTTTCCTTGCTCTGGAAAGGGATCGACTGACTGGTTTCATACAGCTTCTGCATCCACTGGGATGCCTGGATTGACTCTTCGATTTTGTCCAGATACTCCTTATAGGAACTCTGATAGGCTTGTTCCAGCTCGCCATGCAGAAGATCATAACCGGCCCTTATCTTTTGCAGTTCCCGCGCGAAATATCCGGTTGGTCCGTCCAGAGATTCATCGGCTGGCAGTGGCGTCTGGTCAAATTGACCCAGCGACATCTTACGGGCCGCTTCCCGCATGCTCTGCAGGTCCGCCGCCTGCTCTGCCGACAACACCGTCGTCAATGCAAAAACTACCGCCGACAAATAAAGGAAAAACAATGGTTTATATTTCATAAATCCTTTTGTCCTTGTGGATTATATATCATATCCTGCATCATTTTAAGCCGGTATCCCCTTGGGGCTTAACCGGTCAATCTCTCTCTGCGATAATCTTAGCCGCTATCCCCGCGAAAGTAAATGACAAAAACGTGCAGTAAAAATCACGACACAGTGGGCCGCCCTGCTACAAAATATCCACCAGCACGCCCGGAGCGCCGGTGAAGGGTTTGCCCCCGCTCCGCAGCCAGTCAATCCCATCCTCCGCCATAATCGCGTATGATTCGCCCGCCACCCCGCTGCTGCTAATCTGGCCTTTCACGTTGATTTTATGAATTCGCGCTGTCCCCTTGCCGTCCTGCCCGGTCCGTGTATCATCGCCATCGCCGAAATAATCCCCGTTGGCTTTGATCCCCGCCACAATGCTGGTATCCGTCATATCCTTTCCCACCGATAGATTATCAATCCAGATTTCCCCCGTATCGGTGTCATCGGCGGTGTTATGCAGCCAGTCGGCGCCAATATCCACGCCGCCCAGAATGAGGCTGCGGTGCAAATCCCCGCCGATCTTCACCTTGTCCAGCCGACTGAACACCGATAGCATACTGCCCGTCACATCCTCTTTCACGAGAAAACTGCCCAGTGTTTCGCTGACTCGCAGGGTCAGGCCGCTGACTTCCCCGGCCTGCATTTTAGTCAACCGCTGCGAAATATCAAAAAAGCTGTTATTCAAATCGTCACCAATCATGCATCCTTGCAGATTCCGGCTCCACAGCGTGGTATTCAGCAGATCCTCACCCGTCTTGAGCAAACCCAGGTCCCCGGAAATAGTCACAATCGCATCCCCAATATTTTTCTTTACCTGAATCTTCTTCACATCGCCGCCAGCCTC
>JAKQBU010000242.1 GCA_029573975.1 Planctomycetota bacterium | reverse complement strand
ATTGCTATTAGTATCCGTGATATACTGGATAATATGCGAAACACTAAACAAGGAGTGGAGGCAAATGCCTAGAGCATCCGGAAAAGACATAGCGGAGATTTTTGGCCATGCCCCAGACGATCTTTCCAAAAAAGCCCGTGCATTATGGAGGCTCAATGCATGCCCATTTATTGAAAGCCCTTGCATTAAGACAAATCATGACAAATCTGTTGTCTATGGCGTATGCAGTGTGAAAAATATTAATGGGGATGAAGTTATAACCTGCCCAAATCGGCTGTATGCAGATAATTATGGCATAATTCGCAATGTATCACAGTACATCTTTCCCGGCATTCCTTTTAAAACTTACAGTGAATATGTTCGGCAACGCGGGAATCACAATCCAAAAGTTGTAGCATTAGGCCAGCGATCAGGGAGAGAAGTTGGGCTAAGCCGAACTCTTAGTATTGACTGGATTCTTGCATTAATTGACAAAGGAAAACTTGCAGACTATGCCGGCCTGGAAATCCAAAGTATGGATATAACAGGAAACTACCGTAACGCATGGAACGCATACAAAAACCTTCCATCCAATACGCATGTCCGTATACCAGAAAGCGAGCATGGTATTAATTGGGCCAATGTGCATAAGCGGCTAATACCACAGCTTATTCGCAAAGGATCTGTTTTTGCCAAATCAGATATATGTACAAAAGGCTTGCATTTTGCACTCCCGGAAATTGTTTATCAAAAATTTGAAGATGTTATAGGAGACCTGCCAGAACAGAAACAATTGGCAAGAAATGTTTTATCCGTTAGCACCTATGCACTTGGCCCCAATGTTCCATTTGGGAAAATCAGGCCGATCATACGGATAAGATCGGAGAGATTCTTGCTAGAAGACTTTGCACAGGGATTTATTACAGGGGCAAGCCTTCCAAGCGGACAGGAACTTGATATCGCAATTAAAAAAGTTTTGGGAATATAAAAACGAAAAAGCATAAAAATACGGCATTATTTGCCCCAACAAACGCAAAAATAGCTGCACTTTTTAAGCGATTGCATAATCTATAAAGCAAACTAATCCCATGACAGACATATTTTCAAAAGAAAAACGAAGTGAAATTATGTCACACATTAAAAGCGTAGGCCTTAAACCTGAACAAAAGCTATATGCTATTGTCCGCAATGCAATCGGCTATCGCTGGCGAATCGAATTCAATAATTCCAATATAAAGGGGAAGCCAGACATTGTAATCCCCAGCCTTTTTTTGATTATTTTTGCTGACGGATGCTTCTTTCATGGATGTCCCTTGCACGGGCATCTTCCAAAATCTAACCGGCAATATTGGAAAGCCAAACTGGAAATGAATAGAAAGAGGGACAAAAATAATAATAAGTATTTGCGGCGGCAGGGATACGGAGTGTGGCGCATTTGGGAACATGAACTGAAAGGAAGAAGAGCCGAGGAAACTGCAAAAAGGTTGAAACGAAGATTAAGCTGCCGAATCGGCACAATCAAAGAAGCGGGGAGTCGTGAAAAAGGATAGAAGAAATTTGAGACTTGAGATGGGAGAAAAAGAGAAGGTGGATTCCCCCCCCGATCAGGTCGAGGGCAGGCTCTGCGCGGGAATGACAGAATACCTGCGGTATGTGCGTAAGAAACGGGCGGTCCCTGCGGGGCCTGGGGAGAAAGAGCCGGCCCGAGGCCGGCGTTACGGGACACTGGCGAGAATGGCAAGAAGAAAACCTGGATTTCTGCTTGCGCAGGAATGACCATGGTATCGCCGGTGGCGATGAGGATTTTTAATAGATTTCTCCACTTCGCCTTCGGCTTCGGTCGAAATGACCATCGGACGATGGAATGGTATGTAGGGCCGATTACGTGTGGGAACGGGAATGGCGGGTGGAAAAAAATTGACAGGCGGGGGAAATCGTATTATGAATCGTAGAGATAAATTTTGGTAATCCTTTGGTAACTGAAGTTTTGCAAAATGGAGATCAGGATGAACGTTTTATTTGTCGGAGCGCATCCGGATGATATTGAGGCGTTTGCTGGGGGCACGGCGGCTTTGTATGCCCAGCGGGGCGACAAGGTGTTTTTCTGCGTGGCGACCAACGGCAATGTCGGCTCGTCCACCCTGTCGCCCCGGGAGATTGCCGCCCTGCGCCATGAAGAGGCCAGCCGGGGGGCGGAAGTGATCGGGGCGCAGCTCATCTGGCTGGACTTTGATGATGAGTTCCTGATCGATTCGCGGGAGAGCCGCCTGCGGTTTATCGAGGCCTTTCGCATCGCCAATCCGGATGTGGTCATCTGCCACTGGCGGGAGGATTACAACCCGGACCATTCCATCTCCGGGATGATCGTGGATGAGTGCGTGCATATGCTGACGGTGCCGAATATTGTAACTGCTTCTCTGCCGGGCAATAAGATTCCGCATGTGTATTATATGGATACCATCGCGGGGGTGAATTTTGTGCCGGAGCTGTATGTGGATATTACCAGCGTTTTCGAGACGAAGGTGAAAATGCTGGGGCAGCATGAAAGCCAGAATTCGTGGATGAAGGATATTTTCGGCTATGACATGAAGAGCTTTCTGGAGATACCCGCCCGGTACCGGGGCCTGCAGGCCAAATGCCCGATGGCGGAGGCGTTCCGGCCGTCCTACCGCTGGGGGCGGACCTTCATAAAGCATTATCTGCCGGGCAGTTAACGGAAGGCTAGTCCGGTGTTTTCCAGTTGGCGGCGGCGAAGTGGTTATTGGTATGGGTCAGGATCTGGAGCAGATGCTTTAACATGCCGTAATGATCGGCTGGGAACCACTTGATTTCCGCGCCGGCGGCGGCGGCGAGCTGGCGGGCACAATCGGGCGGCACGATGGTATCGGTGGAACCGCTGACCATCAGGAGGTCCGTTTTTCGCAAGCGGTCGGCAAAGGTGAGCGGCTCAATCGGCTCGATCATCGCGACCAGCTTTTCGCGGTCGATGCCCATTTCCGCCAGACGCTGCTTGATCAGGTGAACCTCCCTAGAATCGGTCATCAGCACCGTGGCCAGGTCACCACCGGCCATAATAATGGCGGCTTTGGAGAAGCCGGTATCGACGCCGGCGGCCAGGGCGGCGATAAACCCGCCCAGGCTGACGCCGCAGATGCCCAGACGGCCGGCATCGACATTTTTCTGCCCCGCCAGCCAGCGGGCGGTCTGCCGGATATCCAGCACCGCCTGCTCCACGGATTGTATGAGAACCTGCGGATCGTCGGTCATCTTTTCCAGTTTCCCCTTTTGCCCCTGGCGCGGGCCGTAGTGGGGCAGGTACATGATGCAGGCGTGAACGCCCTGGCTAGCGAGGCTGTTGGCGATCAGCCGCGGAGCCATCATGGAACCATCCAGAACGTCCAGCAGGATCACCGCGGGGCGGGGGGAATCTCCGCCGCATTGATAATATTCGCAGTGGATGGTGTTATTGGCGGAGAACTCACCCGGAAGCGGGGAGGGGAAACTCACCTGATGCACGGAATAAAGACCGAAGGTTTTCCCGCCCTTCATCTGGTAGGTAAAGGCCTGCTGGGGGCGGCGGTACAGTTTCAACAGCTCATTCGCCCGGGGATCAGGGGAGTCCGGCAGGTCACGAACCAGATCGGCGGGGACTTGCCCCTCCGCTGCGGCCGGTTTCGCCGGCTCGGTCGGGGCGGGAGATTTTGATTCAGTGCGCGGCGGAATCTTTGCGGCAGAATCCGCCGGCTGAGCAGGGATCAGCGCCAGCAGGGTCTGAAAATTGTAGGGGTAGTAGGGCTGAAAAGCGGCGGAGTAATTTTCCTGGTCCGTCGAGGCGGCGTTGGAGACCCAGAGCAGAGATTCCGCCGGGGCAAAGAGCACCCGGTGCAGGCAGCTAGACATGGCCACCGGCTCATTCATCAAATCCAGGGCGCGGCTGACGGTAATTTGGCCGAAATCCTCCTGCACAAACTGGCTCAACTTTTCATAGCGGCTGCCGGCACTCATCAAGACCGCATCCGCGATGGCATGGGGCAATTGGGGGTGGCTGCGGCCGGGCTGAATGACTTCAAAAAGATCGGGGGTGCAGGCCAGGCCGCGGGCGTCGGGGATTTTGCCGTCCGAAACTACGTAATAATATTCGCAGGTGCGGGGCGTGTCCCTGAATAGAGAGACGGCCTGGTCCAGGGTATCCGCCTCCTCCAGCACTTTGCGGACCAGGAAGGTCATCGGCATCCCGTCCCATTTTCCCTCGCCGCGGCCGCCCATCTCCCCCACCACGATCTGCCGCTGGTTCATGCCGGTAACCGAGCCGAGAAAGCCGGCATAGCCCACGGTGACAAAGGCATGGAAGCCGTCCGGTTTGGCCACCATCACCACCGCCTGGTCCTGCAGGCCGGCCTCGGTCATGTAATCCAGGATGCGGCCGTGCAGCATCCTGCCGCCCTGGGTGGCCTTGCCGAACAGGGAAAAACCGCTGCAGTGAAACAGTTCGGGGAAGATATTCGCCAGCTGGGCATCCTGCAGAGGGATGCCGGCGCCGTCGGCCAGGCCTTCGATTTCGT
>JAKQBU010000234.1 GCA_029573975.1 Planctomycetota bacterium | reverse complement strand
AACGGGATGGTTGGGCGTAGGCAGGGGGTTGCTCAAAATGGTTATTTATTTTGCTAAAAGTGGTGTTTCAATATTGATTCGGTAAGATAGAGTATCTACACTGGAAAAATGGCAGCGTCCGGCACTTGCCAGGAGGAAGGATGGCGCAGAGCTGGGGGGGGAGGCAGGAAGATATAAGAATCGAATCGGAGAGTACGGAAAAAGCAAAACGGATGTATGTTCTTTAATAATATCAGGTTATGAAGGAAGAACGGGAATATTGCAGATTGGTTCAGGCGAAAGGAGAACGAATGGCAAGGAATGCAAGTGAAAGAACCGGGCGGACAAGATGGCTGGCGGAGCGGGGCCGGCAGTGGATGGTGTGGGCTGCTTTGCTGCTGCTGCCGGGTGCGGCGCTGGCGGATTTTCTGAGCGAGCTGGCGCGGCCGCATGAGGGGCGCAGCCGGCGGGCCACCTCCACGCATAAAATCAACGCCGAGGGGAAATTTGATCCGAATGGCGAGCCGGATGCCAATAGCAACTGGGATAACAAGAACGTGGAACTGGGCAAGACCAAGGTTTTGATGGATGTGAAAGGGCCCGGGGCTATTACGCATATCTGGATTACGTTCCTGGGGCCGGAGAAGCAGGACTGGGCGAAAAAGGGTTCGGCCAATCACCAGGAGATGCTGCTGCGGATTTACTGGGACGGCAGCGAGCGGCCGGGGGTGGAGGCGCCGGTCGGGGATTTCTTCGCCAATTCCTCCGGGAAACGCAGTTCGGTCATGAGTATGCCGGTGGTGGTGGAGGACGCCGATTCGTATAACTGCTTCTGGCATATGCCGTTCCGCAAGTCAGCGCGGATGGAGATCGTCAACCAGAGCGACAAGCCCATCAGCCTGCTGTATTACAATATCGACTGGGTGCAAAAAGAGGTGGCGCCGGATGCCCCCTATTTCTATGCCCAATATAAGCAGGAGTATCCCGTGGAATCCGGGAAGGATTACCTGATCCTGGAGACAGAAGGGAAAGGGCACTATGTCGGGACGGTGCTGAGCGTGCGGACCCGCAGTCCTTCGTGGTTTGGCGAAGGGGATGAAAAGATTTATATCGATGGGGAAGAAAAGGCATCCATTTGGGGGACCGGTACGGAGGATTATTTCCTGAGTGCCTGGGGGCTGCAAACCACCAGTACGCCCTATTTCGGGACGCCTTACTTTGACCAATGGGGGATCGTGGGCGGCCACACCAGCGCCTACCGGTGGCATATTCATGATCCGTTTGTGTTCAACACCGGCATCAAGGTGACGATTGAGCATTACGGCTGGATGAGTCCGGATGAAAATCCTGACTTCAAGACCGATAGCTGGAACGAGCGGGAAGATGATTATTCCAGCGTGGCGTTCTGGTATCAGACGGGCGAGCCGACCTTTAAGGCCCGTGCCCCGCACGCCAAGGAGCGGACGCTGCCGAATCTGGACCGGACGATTCTGGCAAAGGATTACACCGATGCCAAATATCACGGGGCAGGTGAGGCCAGCGTGCAGGAGATGGATTACTTGTACCCGGATGGGCAGTTGTTCTATGCCCCGGCGGAGGCGGCGGGCGGCTGGGTGGAAATTCCCTTTACGGTGGATAAGAAAGAGCCGAAGCGGCTGCTGCTGGTGATGACCCGCGCCAGCGATTATGGCCGGTATCAGGCGTATCTGAACGGGGTGAAGCTGGGCGGGGTAATTGATTTGTATAATCCGGCGCTGGACAGCCGGGAATTTCATCTGCTGGATTTCTGGCCGGAGGCGGGCGAATATACGCTGCGGCTGGAATGCGTGGGGAAGAATTATCTTTCGGAAAGCAATAAGCTGGGGGTGGAGTCGGTCCGGCTGCGGGAACGGCGGCCGCGGGTGACAACGTTTGGCCATGAAAAGGATAAAGACTGGAAGACCGAACCCAAACTATACAATTGATTTAACAGGGAACCTGCTATGACAGAAGATTTAATTAAATCCATTCAACAGGAAACCAGGGTGCTGGATATGCGGCGGCGGTCGGAATGTATGTATTATGCATTGCGGGACCGGCTGAATATGGTTTTGCCGACTGCGATGCGGGAGAATGGGATTGATATGTGGCTGATTTTGTGCCAGGAAGACAATCCCGACCCGGTGCACCGGACGATGCTGCCGATGGATTGCTGGACGCCGATTCTGCAAATTCTGCTGTTTTATGACCAGGGGCCGGAGAAGGGCGTGCGGCGGGTGAATCTTTCCGGCACCGATACCAAGGATTTGTTCGAGCAGCCCTATAACGGGCAGGAAGAGCCGCAGCAATGGGAACTGCTCCGCAAGC
>JAKQBU010000221.1 GCA_029573975.1 Planctomycetota bacterium | reverse complement strand
GCTGCCCTATTTACAAAGCAATCACTTGTTGGCGCGGAATCAGCATTTTCATCTTTTTACTCCTTGTGCTACACATTTTTCTTTCTACTTAAGTTTACTCTGTAATTGTTAGGATCCTGTTAAAACCGCGTTAATCTTGCGCTAAAAACGGCGATTTCAGAACTTCAGCAGCAAGTCCACCTGCAGCCGCCGGTAGGCGTCATCATTCAGCCCCCGCTCATTGAGGAAATAACTGACCGCCGTCTGGACATTTTTAGTGATTTGATAGGCTGCCCCGAACCGGCTGCCCTTGCCGTCGGTGCCGCCGCCGATGAAGTCCGAATCGCTGAAAGTTCCCACCACCGCGTCTTTTTCCAGATCCCGGTAATCATAGCTGAATTCCCAGCTTCCCGGATCCTTGGCCTTGTTGAGGGTGCAGCCCACCAGCCAGCCGGTATCGCCGCCGGTATCCGCCGCACAGTTGGTTACATAATTGCCGTACAGGCTGACCGGCAGTTCCCTGATTTTGGTCCCGGCCTCCGCAAACAGCTCCACCAGATTGTAATCGTTCACAAACACATTGTTCGCGCTGCTGTTGCCGAAGAATTTGCTGCCGTACAACGGACCTTGATCCTGAATATTGCCGTAATCATAATAACTGATCCCGCCCAGGGCATAGGTGGTTTTATCGAAACTATGCTTCCAGCCACCTTGGGCGCCCCATAGCGATACGTCATTGCCGGAGGAACTCTCCGTCACCCAGAACCCGCCGCCGCTGGCAAACAGCTCATCCGTTTCACTCAGGCTATACTTGTATTTGCCGGCCAGGCCTTCCGGAGTCAGATCCCCGTCCCAGATCAGTTGATTTTTCCCCACGTTGACGAACGGATTGCTCATCTTACCGCCGATGATGTTCAGATTCGGCACAGCCAGAGGATGATAATCCGCATAGGCCAGGTCAATCCAGATGGACTTGCTGGAAAAGGCGCTGCCCAGCGTCTGATTGGTCGAAACCGGGTCATCCGAACCGCCGGCCAGCCGGAATCCCAGGCTCCATTCCTCGTTCACCGCCGTGTCCAGCCCGATCCGGGCACGGATCCGGTTGCGATGCTGATCCGCCCGGCTGTCGTTTTCCGCCTCAATCGTTTCATGACGGTAGCGGAAATCCCCGTAGATCTTTAAATTCTCGATCCATTTGAATTTGTCCGGCCATTGGGGTTCCTCATACTTGTCGTTCAGCTCGTTGATGTGCCGGGCCAGAATCTGATTGTTCTTCTGGTCCTGCGTTTCCAACTGCTCCAGCTTTTCCTGCAAACTTTGAATCTGCCGGCCCTGTTCGGCCACCTGCTGCTTCAGGACTTCCACTTCATCCGCGGGCAGCGATGCGGGCCAGACGCCCGCTACCAACCAAAACACCATACCAATCCATCTTTTTGTGTGCATAGACACCTCCGTAACAGAAACCACATTCCGCTCTCGGCCGGGACGATCCCGGCCCAATCCATGCCCGCGAAGGTAGCCCGCTTGGGTTAGGACAGGATGAAAGGGAGGTTAAAAAGGGATTCAGATTTGATTATTTTTTGATTAGGATTTGCTTATGCGGCTGATTTTCCCATACTGGCGGAACCGCTAAAAGACCGCTGAATATCGAAAGCCTGTGTGATATGCGGGCTAGATTGCAGGTTTTGGCAGATGAATCGTGAAGGTGCTGCCCTCTCCCAGCGTGCTGGCGACGGTAACCCGGCCGCCGTGGATATGCGCGATATGCTTGACAATCGATAATCCCAGCCCCGTACCGCCCAGCTTGCGGCTCCGTGCCTTGTCCACTACATAAAACCGCTCGAAAATCCGCTCCAGATGTTTAGCCGCGATCCCGCTGCCATGATCCTGGACGGAGATTTCGATTCCATCCGCTGCGCAGTTCGCCTCAATCCGGATTTTCCCCCGCTCCGGACTGTATTTGATGGCATTGTCCACCAGATTCAGCAGCGCCTGCTCCAGCAGCGCCGGGTTCACCCGGGCCTCCAGCCCCTCTTCACAGGACAATTCCATCTCGATCTGCTGCTTTTCCGCCTTGGGCGCCATCAATTCCAGCACCCCCGTCAGGATCGGCCGCAGCTTCTCCACCGGAAAATGCAGCGCCCGCTCTTCCCCCTGATTTTCCAGCCACGACAGGCTCAGCAAATCCTCGATAATCGCCTGCAGCCGGTCCGTATGCCTGCCGATAATCTGCAAAAAATGTTCCGCCTGCTGCGGATCCCGCAGCGCCCCTTCCTGCAGCGTTTCCACAAAACCCTTGATGGAAGTCACCGGCGTCTTCAGCTCATGCGAGACATTCGCCACAAATTCCCGCCGGATGGTCTCCAACTGCCGTACCCGCGTCATATCATTGATTACAATCACCGCGCCGCTCTTATCGCCGCGGGCGTTATGCAGGCTCGCCCCCTGCAAGCGCAGATACCGTTCCTTGAAGGTATAGAGGTGGATTTCGTTCTCCACCCCCTGTTCGGTTTGCAGCACCTGTTCGACAAACGCCTGAAATTCGCTGTTGCGCACCACCTCTTCCACCGGCCGGCCCGGCTGGGATGCCTCCGCGATATTCAGCAGCCGGATGGCCGCCTGATTGATATTCACAATCCGCCCCGACAAATCTATCGCAATGACTCCCTCCGCCATGCTCGACAGAATAGCCTCCAGCTCATTCCGCTGGCTGGTGATTGTTTGAATCCGCTGCTGCAATTCGCCCGCCATCTCATTCAGCGACTCCGCCAGGGCCGCCAGTTCCTCCGTAGGGGGAATCGCCATCCGCTGTTCCAGCCGGCCCCGGGCAAATTGCCGGGCTGCCTGCCGCATCATTCCCAGCGGCCGGCTCAGATGCCGGGCCATCAGCAGGCTCAGCAGCGCCAGTCCCGCCGCCGTCAGCACGCCCGCGTACAGGATCCTGCGATAGATGGCGGATAAGGCCTTCTGGATAGCCGAAGTCGGCAGGGCCGTGCGTATCACCGCGGCGAGCTTCTCCTGCCGAATGACCGGCCGTGCCAGATACATCATCGGTTCATTCCGCGTGGTGCTGAAGCGCTCGAACGAAACGGTCCGGCCCTGGATGGCCGCCCGGATCTCCGGCCGATCCAGATGATTTTCCATCAGTTCCGGCTTTTCCAGGGAATCCGCGATTACCCTGCCCGATGGCAGAATCACCGTCAGCCGCATTTCCAGCGCGGGGTGCAGCTCCTTGCACAAGGCGTCAAGGGCTTTGTAATCCCCGGCCGCCAGCAGCGGCCCAAACCACTGATCGGCCAGCACGGCCTGACTTTCCAGGTCATGCCGGATGCTCTGCCGGTAAAACTGTTCCAGCGAGTGCGTCGCGGCCCACGTCACCGCCGCCAGCGCCGCCAGCACCAGCAGCAGATACGAGGGATACAGATACCAGATCAGCCGTCTCTTCTTCATGCCATATCCTTAAACCGGTACCCCACCCCGCGCACCGTCTCAATATACTTGCCGCAACTGCCCAGCTTCTTCCGCAGCGACACAATCTGCACATCCACCGCCCGGTCCGTCACAGCCGCATTCTCGCCCCGGATCGCATCCACAATCTGGTACCGCGTAAATACCCGCCCCGGGCGTTTAGCCAGCGTGTGCAGGGTGTGAAATTCCGTAAAGGTCAGTTCCACCGGCTTGCCCTTGACCGTGACCTGAAACCGGCCCAGATCGATACACAAATCATGGATATGCAGCGCCTGGTCAGGGGCCGGCAGTTGGTCCGTCCGCCGCAGGTTCGCCCGCACCCGCGCTGCCAGCACCTTCGGGCTGAACGGCTTGGTCACATAATCATCCGCCCCCGCCTCCAGACCCGCCACCACCTCCGACTCACCGCCTTTGGCTGTCAGCATGATAATCGGCACCGCCTGTGTCGCACTCTGGCTCTTCAATTTCCGGCAGATCTCCAGCCCGTTCATCCCCGGCAGCATCCAGTCCAGGATCACCAGAAGGGGGGGGCTGTTCCGCACCATCTTCAGTGCCTCCTCCCCGCTGCCGGCGCACAGCACCTCGAAATGCTCTTTCTGCAGATTAAACCGCACCAGTTCCAGAATGTCTTCTTCGTCATCGACTACCAGTATCGCCGAACTGCTCATACCTTTCTCCTATAACTTCTTAGCCCATCATATCATATCTGTCAAGTTTTGCGCAGTCTTTCTTTGTTAATTTTGCGCTAAAATACGGTAAGTTTGCGGTTAAAACCCATTTTGCTATAATATCATACAGGTAGTATATGCGTGTACAGCGGCAAATTATCCATGTGGACATGGACGCGTTCTTCGCCTCCGTCGAACAACTGGACAACCCCCAGCTCAAGGGCAAACCCGTCCTCGTCGGCGGCTCCCCCCAGGCCCGCGGCGTCATCAGCGCCGCCTCCTACGAGGCCCGCCCCTTCGGCGTCCACAGCGCCATGCCCACCAGCCGCGCCCTGCGTTTATGTCCCCACGCCATCCTCCTGCCCGTGCGCATGGATCGCTACCTGGAATTCTCCCATCAAATTCACGACATCTTCTCCCGTTTTACCGCCCGGATCGAGCCGGTCTCCATCGACGAGGCGTTTCTGGACGTGACCGACTGCCTCCGCCTGCTCGGTCCGGCGGAGCAGATCGGCCGCCGCATCCAGTCCGCCATCCGCACCGAATTGCAACTGACCGCCTCGCTCGGCATCGCCCCCAACAAATTCCTGGCCAAAATCGCTTCCGACCTCCAAAAACCCGGCGGCTTTGTCATCATTACCGAAGAAAACCGCCAGGCCATCCTCGACCCGCTGCCCGTCAGCAAGATCTGGGGCGTCGGCAAAGTCACCGCCGGAGCCCTGGAGTCGCAGGCCATCCGCCTGATCCGGGATTTACGGACCACTCCGCTGCCCCAATTGCAGGCCCTCGTCGGCAATGCCGCCCCGGATCTGCTGGACCTGGCCCGCGGAATTGACGACCGCCCCGTCGAAACCGAATCCCAGGCCAAGAGCCTCTCCAGCGAAACCACCTTCCCCGAGGACCTCCTCGATCCCCAGTCCCTGCTGCCCGTCCTGCTGGCCCAGGTGGAGGAAGTCGCCCAGCGGCTGCGCCGCAAAAACCTGCTGGCCGGCTCCATCACCCTCAAATTCCGCTACGCCGACTTCCGCCTCATCACCCGCGGCAAAACCCTGCCCGCACCCACCGCCACCACCCAAACCTTATGGCAATACGCCAAAGAACTCTTCCATACCTGGCACCGCCAGTCCGCCGCCCCCCTCCGCCTGATCGGCTTCGCCGCCGCCGGCCTCACCGGAAAAAACAAAGGCCAGCTCCTCCTCTTTCCCGACCCCGACGAAGAAAAACAGGCCAAACTTGACCAGGCCATCGATGCCATCCAGGAACACTTTGGCCCCGACTCCCTCCGCCGCGGCGGAATATGATGGGTAGGGGGGTGGTGTCTATCGAAATTGCCGGCGCGATACCTATCCTTTCGCCAGCATATCCTTATAATCCCCGCAAAATTCCTTCCGCTTGCACTCTTTGCAATATTTTCCACCCCAGATATCATCGAATTGCTCCATAATGGCCCCGATCAACTCCGTCTCCGTCGTAACCACCCCCGCCTCGAAATTCCTCTTGTCCTTGCTCTTGGCCCCCATCCCCGCCCCCGTCAGATTCGCACTGCCGCTATACGCAAACGTGCCATCGACGACCACCGCCTTAAAATGCACCCGCGGGCACAGGATTCGCTCGATCCCCTTAATCAGATTCGGGTACCGGTCGAAATCCCTCCGGAAGTTCGGCCCCGGCTCCTTGGCATGGAGCAGCCGGATCTCCACCTTTTTCTTCACCAGGTCCGACAAAATCTCCAAAAACGGCACCCGTTTGCCCTTCTTCTCCACATACAGATCCTTGAGATCCGCCGTCGCGATCCACACATACTTCCCCGCCTGTGGAATCGCCCCGCCGATCACCCTCTCATAAATCCGCTGATCCGTTATATACTCCAGCATCGGTTTCCTGTAGGGTGGGGCTTGCCCCACCATCCATTATCATATATAGGGACATATTGCAATCATCATCCCTGCTGGCAAGGGTAGGGTATACTCTGCATACCATTTTATTATATCCAGGTGATCGGCAACTCGTTTGCCGATGCGGTTCCTCTATCTGCCATTTTATCATGGCTTTCTCCCCCTGTCCATCGGTATTCCCACCGCCGGTTCCGGAGTTACTCTTCGTTCAGGTCGCAGCTATTTCCTTTTTATCCAATTCATCCAGCAGGTCTCGTACCATTTTAATTTCGCGAGACATTCCCTTTTGCTTGAATAGGGACAATGCCTTTTGCCACCATTTTCTCGCCCCTTCCAGATCCTCCTTCGTTTGACAAATCACCCCGAGTATCCAGTAGGTATAAGCCATTTTCACCGGCAATCCCAGCTTTGTATAAATCTCCAACGCTTTACGAAACATGGTATCCGCTTCGGCCAGGTCCTTTTTAATTTGATAAACCACTCCGAGAAATCCGTACTGACCGGCTATGTCCATCGGTCGCTCCAGCTTCTCATAAAGTTCCAGCGATTTTTGATGCATCTTTTCGGCTTCATCCAGATTCCCCTCTATTTGATAAATTACTCCAAGATGACCGTACTGAGTGGCTACCCCTTGCAGTCGCCCCAGTTTCTGATTGATTTCCAGCGCGTGGCGGTGCATTTTTTCTGCCTCAGCCGGATACCCCCTTTTTCGATAAATCTCACCAAGATAACTGCATGCCTGAACCACTCCCCCCAGCAGCCCCAGCTTATGATTGGTCTTCAGTGCTTTACAAAATATCTTTTCTGCCCGGGACAGATAATCCCACCTTCGATACATCTCCGCTCGATACCAGTACGCACTGGCGATTCCCTCCAGCCGTCCCAGCCTCTTTTCCGTTTCCAGCCATCTGCCAAGCATCTTCTTGGCCCCAGCCAGTTCCTTCTTCACATAAAAGATATACATGAGATTCGAGTAACTGCTGGCCATCCCCTCCAGCCATCCCAGTTTTTCACTGAGCGTCAGCTCTTTTTGAAACTTCGTTTCCGCCTCAGCCATTTCCCCTCGACCTTGATACATCCCTCCGATATCCCCATAAGCGGCCGCCTCCCACTCCTGGGTATGGGTCTTTTCCCCTAATTCCAGCATTCGCTCATAGCACCCCTGCGCCTGGGTCTGTTCACCTCTGTACTCGTGTATATGGCCGCGATAACCAAGTGCAAAGACGTCATCCGGTTTCAGCGTAAGAATTTCCTCGAAAGCCTGAATAGCCGCCTCATTATCCCCGCGCATATAGGCCACGGCGGCAATCTCTTTATTCCGATCGACCAGATCATCCCCCTGTTTATCCCTGTCTTGTATCAGCAGTGCCTGCAGGCCGGCCATATCTCCGCTTTTTCGCAATTCTTCCAAAACCTGCTCCGCCCCCGGCCTATCCCCTCTTGCTCCCAGCTCCCGGATACGTTCGATCCCTGCTGCTGCCTTCTCCTCCACCAATTCAATCTGTAACACCGGCTTTCCATCTTTTTTCCTTGTCCGGCCGTATCGTTCCAGAAATTTGTCAATATCCATACCCGGCTTCAGCTTGAGTGACGTTATTTTCGGCTCGGAAAACCTTTTCCACCACAACCAGAACGCCAATCCAAAAAATACCACCCCGCCTGTCAGGAATAACCATCCTTGTTTCCATAATCCGGATTCCCAGTCCGCCAACACCACAATCAAGCCAATAGTCAGCAAAAATCCAATCGCTCCCCCCTCCAGCCCAAAGACAATCCCCAGCAGCACTTTCTTATACCCCGGCATCCTCTTCGGTCCCAGCAGCATATAAACCGGAAAAATGATCCACCCGATAACCACTAATATCCACACTATATGCCATACCACCATCATCTGCGAACTTGTTTCCGCTATCATCTCATTTCCCCTTAAGATTTATATTCAAGCAAAGGATCGAGGTTTTTTAATACCTTGTGCTTCATGATAGGATTGCCCATATGTATGAATTATTACCGTCATCATAATGCAACCGCTCCTTCTCCCCCCAATGTAATCCCCCCGTCCCCGCCTGTCAATCTATCCTCTCTATCAAATTCATCCCCCGCCTTTCTCGCCCACTATACCTTCGAGGCGGTTTAATTCTCCAACAGCGTAGCTTGCAGCGTGAGCGTCAAAAGGGTAAAACACCCGCCTCGAAAGTGTCGCAGGCTAGCCTGCCTTCTCAGCTAACCCGGCAATTCTGCCCTCTCTTCCTCTTCCACGGGGGGAAACCGGTGTTCCATGCGTCCGAGCCGGAAATATTCCTCCGACCAATCGTCCGACCCTCCGATCATTGAGGCGGTGGGCCAGTTTTTTCCCATCTTGCCAAAAACATCTCATGCTGCTCTGACCATAGGTCGTATGGTAAAATCGAAAAATAAAGACTTACAACCATTTTCCAAAACGAAAAATAACAACTTACAGCAATTTCTCAAAACCAAAAATAAGCACTTACAATTCGGGAAAATGGCATGGGCCGCCCAAAAACCGACAAAAAATCATCCACTTTTTACTATCTTTTGCTATACTTTTACTGTGTTTTCCACATGTTTTACATCACTTTCTTCATCTTTTACTATACTTTGTTCGACATTTACCAACTCAACCTAACCGTTACAAATTACCAAAAATATTACCCAGAATACCAAAATTCTTACCCAACCGTTACAACCGTTATAATCCCTACTTAATTATCGGACCATTCCTTTCCACGTAAAATGAGCACTTACATCGCTTTTCCCAATCTAAATATAACGACTTACATCAATTTCCCACAACAAAAAGTAAGGAGTTATGTAAATTTTCCATCTCCAAAAATAAAGACTTACAATCAGGCAGTTCGTGCCAAAAAAAAGGAGGCCCGGCTGCCTCACACGCAACCGGGCCTGTCTCTGCCGAAAAAATAGCGTCCCGGCAAGAGATTGATGGAGCTTCGGATCCTCCCAAGCTCTGATTCACAAATTATTTATGTACTTATATCTCCAGCAGCAGCATTCCCTATCCATGCCGATTCCTGCCGTTTTTCCTCTCCGCTCCAGGGGGTTTTCCAGGTTGCGCGTCACATCTGCTTTTAAGACAATTTGTTACCATATCGTCATTCTATGCCCAAAAGGTTGAATATTATCGGAATATGACAAAACCCCATCTGCCCGCCAGCCAAAATCTCCCAGTTTTCTTGACAAGCAGCAAATTTATAAATATCCTAACTGTATGGCGGAAAAGGAATTATTCACGCATGAACTGGACCTTACCGCTGACGGCAGCCTGGCCGAATCGGTACGGGCATTGCCTGCTGCCGCCGGTGTTTGTCTCTTTGTCAGCCGGGAGAACCAGCCGATCCTCCTGCTTTATGGGGCTGATCTCAGGTCTTTAGTTCGCAACAGGTTAGAAGAAGATGACCCGCAGCAGAAAAGCCGCCGGATCCCCCTGCGGCCGATTACAGCTAAAATCAGGTACCGGAGAACCTGGTCGCATTTCGAAACGGAACTCCTTTATTTTCAAGCAGTTCAGACTCTTTTTCCCGTACGTTTTCATGAGTTTTTTCCCACGCTGGACGCCTGGTTTATCCGGGTGAATCCTTCGGCGGATTACCCCGGTTTTGAACGGGTGAATCATATAGGCAACGATAGCGCAAGTTATTGGGGGCCATTCAGTAACAGAAAATCCGCCGGCTGTTTCCTGGAAATCGTGCAGGATCTTTTCGATTTGTGCCGCCATCCGGAAATATTGGTGCAGGCACCGATAGCTAACTCCTGTGCCTATGCCCAGATAGGACGATGCGGCGGCGTTTGCAATGGAACCATATCCCGGGAAAAATATCAGCAGGTGGTACGGCAGGCCATCGAATTTCTGAACCAGCCGCTGGAAAGTAAGCTGGAGGAGTGGAAATCACAGATGAAACAATGGGCCTTGGATCGTAACTATGAGCTGGCACAAGAGGTTAAGTTAAAAATAGAACGGGCGGAAAACTTGCGGGCGCCGGCTTATCGATGGGTGATGCCTATCCATAACTTCTATATCTTGTGTTTTCAGACGGGACCTAAACTAAAGGTAGAGGGTCAGCGGCAGCTTCAGCCGACGGTTACGCCATTTCTGATCGGCCCCGGCTGGATACGGCAGATCGAGCCATTTCTGTTACCTGATGTGCGACAAGGAGTTAAAACGCTCGAGGATCATCTGCATTTCATGCTGCTGCAAAGGGCGGACCAGGATATCAGCAAGCCCGATTGGCCGCTGATGGCCTGGGTCAGCCGGTTTCTGTATCGGCACTCTTATTCTAAACGTCAATATGATAATGGTTTATATCTCCGTGCGGATGAGTTCCGGGAACCGGACCGGCTGGCGGAGAAAATTTTGGCCTGTTTTACACCCAAAAATTGATGTAAGTCCTTATTTTACGTGGAAAAGATGGTCTGATAATAAAGTAGGGATTATAACGGCTGTAACGGTTGGGTAAGATTTTTGGTAATATGGGTAAGAATTTTGGTAATTTATAACGGTTAGGCTGAATTGGTAAATGTTGAATAAAGTATAACAAAAGATGAATAAAGTGTAGTAAAAGAAGAGCAAAACTGCGTAAAACATGAGCAAAACATAGGTAAAAGTGAAGAATATGTACACGTGACATTTTAATATAGGCAAAAAATGAGGCGGGAAAGATTATCCATATTTCCCATATTGACTTTGGTAAGATAGAGGTAATTTTTACTATCAACCCGACCAGATGAAGAGGGGGGAAAAGTTTGAACCAAAAATAACGAAGGTAGTGAAGAGGTGCTGGCAGCAGGGCAGATCGGCGTTGCGGCTGGAAGCTGGGGAGGCAAAGTCGGTGGGGAAAAGAGCGGGCTAGTAATACGCGGGGAACGACTGGAAGGGTAAAAGAGCGGGGGTAATTTAATTGATTTAAAAATAGTGGAAACAAATAGTTAAGTAAAATTATTCAAAATAGTATGTATTATTATGAACAAAATAATAATTATATTTGACAATTGAAAAATATGGGGTATAATGTAGTGAAGGATTTTGATTGCAGAGAAACGGGAAGGATATTATAATGGGTTTTGTCGTTGGAAGAATGGGTTGTTTCGTGTTTTGTTATGGATGGCAGTCCGGTCAAAAAGACTTGTTGGTTATTGCGTTTATATGGAATGATAGTAAATGTTTTTTATGGCAGGAAGTTATGGTGGTTTTGGGAGAATAAAAAACCTGATTCCGGGGCCTTGGCGGATAGGTCGGGACGGGTGTTAGCCCGCATAACTCACAGGCTTTCGATTTTCAGCGGCCTTTTTGCCCGCCTTCTTCGTTCTCGTCGCTATCTGTCCTCAACATATAGCCCTATATGCCTGCGGAAGATAGTTCCTGCGGCCTCGAAGACGGACAAAAATTCGCGTTGAAAACAGACGGTCGAAGCTGGCAAAGCGAAAATAGTACATAAGGCATAATGAACCATGGAGTTATCAATATATGTGTCAAAACCCCATGAGATATGCAGGCTTTGAAATAAAGATTTAAATTGAGATTGGAGGTTGTGATGAAAGATTTGGGGATGCTGAGGCGGGCGGGTTGGCCGGGTTGGTGGCTAGGGGCGGTGATTTTGGGGATGGTGCTGCCGGTGTATGGGCAATATGGGCCGGGGACGGGGGAGCCGAATAATCCGTATCAGATCT
>JAKQBU010000220.1 GCA_029573975.1 Planctomycetota bacterium | reverse complement strand
TCCGCCCGCATCGTTTCGCTGTCGCGAACGAAATAAATATCCGGCAGTAATACTACATCCGCTTTGCCAAAACTCAAAGCAAATTCACTTAAAAAAAATCGCGTCCGGCTGTGCTGATGCGGCTGAAACACACAAAATAGCCGCTTCGGCTGATATTTCGAGCGGATAGCCTCCAGCGTCACCCGGATTTCCGTCGGATGATGGCCGTAATCATCCACCACCACCACCCCGCCAACCTCCCCCTTATAACTCATCCGCCGGCCCACCCCCGTAAATCCCGCCAGAGCCTGGCAGATTTCCGGTTCCTCCAGCCCGGCCCGCCGCCCCAGGGCCGACACCGCCAGGGCATTGCATACATTATGCGTTCCCGCCAGCGCCAGCTTCACTCGCTCTACCTTGCGGCCTTCATGCACCAGGTCAAACACACCCTGACCGTTCTCATACTCGATCCCTACCGCCTGCCAACTGCCCTCCCCCATCACACTGTAATATTCACATTCCACCGCCGCCCCATCCAGCGTTTCCCGCACTTTCACATCATCCCCATTGGCCACCACCGCCCCGCCCGGCACTACTCGCTCGGCGAAATCCCGAAACGCACCCTTGATCTCCGCGATCCCGCTATAATAATCCAGATGATCCTCCTCGATATTCAAAATCCCCGCCGCCCAGGGCTGGAGATTCAAAAACGACCGGTCATATTCACAGGCCTCCACCACCAGATGTTCACCGGACCCCGCCCCACTGCCTGAACCAAGCTGGACCACGTGTGCCCCGATTACAAAACTCGGATCCCGTCCCGCCTCCTTCAGCATATACGCCAGCCAGCCGCTGGTGGTGCTCTTGCCGTGTGTTCCCGCCACCGCCAGCGTCCGGATTTCCCGCGTCAGTTCCCCCAGCATCTCCGCATATTTACAAATCCGAATCCCTCTCTCCTTCGCCCACACCACCTCCGGATTATCCCCTTTCACTGCGGCTGACACCACCAGGCAATCCACCTGCTCCGGCATATGTTCCGTTCCGTGCCCCACCTGTACCCGGATTCCCCGCCGCCCCAGCCGGTCCACGACTTCCGAACTTTGCATATCGCTGCCCGTCACCCGGTGCCCATGCTGGGCCAGCACCGCCGCCAGACCGCTCATGCCGCAGCCGCCGATACCAACAAAGTGATACGTTCGTACTTTCGTATCCGTTTTCCGCTTCTCCATCTGCATAGATTTTGAATCCATTATCTATTTACGTCCTCTCCGCAGGCGATATCCTAATTTTTCATTTTGCTATTTGTTTATATTTCTTTTCCTATTTTCTTCAATTCCTTCGCCACATTCTCCGCCGCATTCCCCTGCGCCAGAGATCGGGCCGCCGCCGCCATCTCTTTGAGTTTTTGTTCATTCGTCAGACACTCCCTCAGTTTCACCCCCAGGCGCCGCGCCGTGCTGGCCGCATCACAGTCATCTATCACAATCTCCGCCGCCCCCGCCTCCGCCAGCACCTCCGCATTCCGCTTCTGATGCTGATCCTTATGATACGGATAGGGTAGTAAAATACTCGCGGCTCCCACCGCTGTTAGTTCCGCCAGCGTCGAGGCCCCAGCCCTTCCAATTACCAGATCCACACACGGCAAAATCTCCGCCATCCGCTCCGTAAATGCCAGTACCTTGACATTTTGATTCGCCAACTCATATCGCTGCCGCACCCACAACTCATCCTGCTGCCCCGTCAAATGGATTACCTGCCACTCCGTCAATAGCGTCTGAACGCTGCCATCCTGCACCGCCCGCTCCGCCAGCTCCACCACCGCCTGATTTACATTCCGTCCTCCCTGGGAACCGCCCACCACCAGCAAGGTTTTCTTGTGCGGCTCCAGCCCCCACTGCCGCAAAATCTCCTCCCTTTTCCCATGCGATCCCGAAAATTCCCTCCGGATCGGGCAACCGCTCACAACACACTTTGGCCCATATTTCCCAAAAAAAGACCGGCTCGCCTGCCACTGTAAAAAAATCCTGTCCGCATATTTCATCCCGAACCGGTTGGCCCGCCCCGGCACCGCGTCCGGATTCAGCATCCCGGTCGGCACTCCATACCGCGCCGCCGCCTTCATCGCCGGACCCGAGGCAAATCCTCCCAGCCCCAGCACCGCCGCCACCTGTTTGTCCGCCAGAATCCTTTCACACATCTTCACACTGGCCCGCCAATCCCGCCAAAAACGCCAGATAGCTCCCGCCCGCAACGGCGGAATCGGCTGAACCGGCTGTTTCTTATACCGCCAGCCCCGATCCTTTAAAATCCGTTCATCAATCTTCCGCTCTGTACACAAAAACAGAATCCGTGCCTCCGGCTCCATCTTCCGCAGTGCCTCCGCTACCGACAACCCCGGGTATAGATGACCTCCGCTGCCCCCGCCTGCCAGAATATAATATTTGTGTCGTTGCTGGTTTTCTTTTGTCACGTTCCTCACTTTTTCCTGGAAACTTTATTTTTCTCTTTCTATTCGATTCTTCCCTGCCGTGCGATATTC
>JAKQBU010000204.1 GCA_029573975.1 Planctomycetota bacterium | reverse complement strand
GGACGGATCTGCTGAAGAATTTATTGAAGAAGAAAGAAGAAGACAAGAAGCCGGAGAAATCGTCCGAGGAGAAAAAAGCGGAAGAAAAGAAAACAGAAGAGAAGAAGACGGAGAAAAAGAAATCCGAGGAAAAAAAGACCGAAGAGAAGAAAGAAGTAAAGAAAGAGACGAAGAAGGAAAAGGCGAAGGCAAAAGCGGCGGAAAAGAAGGCGGCGAAAGAAGCAAAGACCGAGCCGCAGACGGATGCGAAGACGGAATCGCAGAACCAGCCCCAGGCGGTGGAAGAGAAAGCACCATCGACGGCAACGGAGCCGCCCGCCGCGGCGCAGCCACCGGCTGGGACGGAACCACCGGCAACAACCCAACCACCAGCGGCGGCAGAGCCGCCGGCGGCAACGACCCCTCCGGCAGCCTCGGAGCCGCCCGCCGCGGCGCAGCCTCCGGCGGCAACGGAACCGCCAGCCAGTACACCTCCGGCAACTACGGAGCCACCGGCAGCCACGGAACCTCCGGCCAGCAGCCAACCGCCGGCGGCAAGTGAGCCACCGGCAGTTACCGAACCTCCGGCGGCGACGGAACCTCCTGCTACGAATGAACCTCCGGCGGCAGCCGAACCTCCTGTGGAGAATAAATAATGAACAGAAGGCAGAAAATCCTGCGCCAACTGGAAGAATTTTTAAATGCACCGGGCAAGGAACTGGGACGATGGGGACGTCTGCTGCGGTTTCCGATGCAATTGGGGCGGTTTTGCATCAAGCAGTTGAATGTAATCAATGCGCCGGCGCTGAGTTCGGCGTTATCGTTTCGGACGATCTTTGCGATGATTCCGACGATTGTACTGGCTATCCTGGTGTTGAAGCAGGTGGGGGGATTTGAGTCGAGCAAAGAGAATCTGCATCAGTTTCTGGATAAGACGGGCTTTACCCAAATTGTGATCATGCAGGAGGAGGCGACGGAAACGGGGGAAGGCGGGGAACTGGTGGCGGGAAAAGTGACGACGGCGGCGGATAAGATTGAAGAACTGGTGGTGGAGGTGGAGAGTAAGCTGTCGTTTGCCAAGCTGGGGACGGTGGGAGTGGTGCTGTTAATCTGGACGGCGATTACGCTTTTGACGACGATCGAGCGGGCGTTGAACCGGATCTTCGGGGCGCGGGAAAGCCGGGGATTGTGGCGGCGGATCCTGCTGTACTGGTCGGTGCTGACGCTGGGGCCGGTACTGCTGAGCGTTGCCATTTATTTCGGCCAGCGGGCGATTGGGATTATTGAAGGGATGCCGGTTTTGTCGCTACTGGTTTCGGTGGCGGGCCGGCTGGGGCCGATTGTGGTGGAAATCTTTCTGCTGGGGGCGCTGTATAAGCTGATGCCGAATACGAAGGTGAGTTTTCGGGCGGCGCTGGCGGGGGCGGCGGTAGCGATCCCCATCTGGCTGGTGGTAAAATGGGCGTTTGGCCTGTATGTGCAGATGGTGGTGCGCAAGGCCAGCCTGTATGGAGCCTTGGGGGCGATCCCGCTGTTTTTGATGTGGCTGAATTTTTCCTGGCTGATATTTTTGTTTGGGGCGGTGCTGGCGCATACGGCGGCGAATCTGTCGAATTTACAGATGGCCGAGCAGGCGGCCCGGATTGTGCTGGGTCCATCGGAACTGCTGGCGGCAGCGATGGCGGTCGGTCAGCCGTATAGCAAGGGGATGGGGCCGGTCACGTTCGATCAGATGCGGGAGCAGTTGAACCTGCCGGATCTTACGGTGCAGAAGCTGCTGGACCGGCTGGAAAAGATCGGGATTGTCTGTCCGGTGGATACGGACGAGGCGGCCTGTTATGTGCTGGCGCGGCCGGCGGAGCGGATTGGGATACTGGAAATCATGGAACTGGGGGATGAGGAGGCAGATGGGGCGGCGAAGATGGTCTTTGAGCAGGAGATCAGGGATTTGGTAAAGCGGTTTAAGGTACAGGCCCGGGAGGCATTGGGAAATGTTACCCTGGCGAAAGTAATAACCAATTAAAAGGATGATTGCCATGAAAACGAATCGAATGCAAGTGGTAGGGAGTATGGTGGTGATGGGTTTATTGGCGGCGGGCTGCCAGACGAATCCGGTAACGGGCGAGAAGGAACTGCGGCTGATTCCGGAATCGCAGGAAATTGCGATGGGAGTGCAGAACGCCCCGGAATTTGAAAAAGAATTTGAGGGAAAGGTGCCGAATGATGCGGTCCAGCAGTATGTTTCCGCGGTCGGGCAGAAGGTTGCGGCGCATGCGGATCGCAAAATGCCGTATGAATTTGCGGTGCTGCAATCGGAGGTGCCGAATGCCTTTGCCCTGCCGGGCGGAAAGATTTATATCACAGCCGGATTGCTGTCACGGATGAGCAAAGAGCGGCAGTTGGCGGGAGTGCTGGGGCATGAAATTGTACATGTGTCGGCGGGGCATTCGGTGCAGTCGCTGCAGAACCAGATCGGGGCCAGCGTGGTGGTGGAGATTGCCCAGCGGGCGGCGGGGCAATATGGCAGTGCGGTCGGTACGGCGACGAAGTTTGTGGCGGGCATGGCGAATCTGAAGTACAGCCGCGACGATGAATATGAAGCGGACCATTACGGGATCGTGTATATGGCACGGGCGGGGTATAATCCTTGGGGGATGCCGGAACTCCTGCAGGTGCTGCTGGATATGTCGGATTCGGAGCCGGGCCGGTGGGCCGAGATGATGCAGACGCACCCCTTGACCAGCAAACGCATCGAGAAGGCCCGGGAATTCGTGCAGTCGGAGTATTCCCAATTTTCCGCGTCCGAGGCGGATCCGCAGGCGGGCGAATTTATGAAGATGCGGAATATACTGGTGGAAACCCTCAAGAAAAGTCCCTCGAAATAAAGGCCGTTCAAAACCAGGACCGATAGGTGAAGCCCGAAGTGCTGAAATAACAGGCTTTTAGAGCGGCAGGCGAGAAACCGGGCCGGTTTTTTACCGCAAAAAAACCGGCAAGGGGTGGTGTTTATTTTACTTGACCGGCTCCCCCCAGGAATTACAATGACACGTTTTCCAGTGCAGGAGAAATTGGAATGCATGAAGCAATCAATAAAGCGGACGCGCTGATTGAGGCGTTGAATTATATACGGCAGTTTAAGGGCCGGATTGTGGTGGTGAAGCTGGGCGGCTCGCTGATGGAGACGGACCAGAACCAGCGGGAACTGCTTACGGATATTGTGTTTATGGCGACCGTGGGGATGCAGCCGATCCTGGTGCACGGGGGCGGCAAGAGCATCAGTGGGGCGATGAAGAAGGCGGGGATCGAGCCGCAGTTTGTACAGGGGCGGCGCTATACGGATGAGCGGACGCTGGCGATAGCCGAGCATGTACTGGTGAACGAGATCAACCAGCAGATTGTGCAGACGATTACGGAGCTGGGGATTCCGGCGATGGGTCTGCATTCGCTGAGCAGTTGTGTTTTGATGGCGGAGCAAACGCGGCTGGAAGGGCCAAACGGCCGGCAGATTGACATCGGCCTGGTGGGGAATATCACCAGCGTGAACGGCCATCTGCTGCGGGCGCTGTGTGCCAGCGGCACGATTCCGGTGATTGCCCCGATTGCGCGGGACCGCTCCGGGGGCAAGCTGAACATCAATGCCGATACGGCGGCGGGGATGGTGGCGGCGTCGGTGCAGTGCGAGAAGCTGGTGATGATGAGCGATACGCACGGGATTTTCGCGGATCCCGGCGACCCGGCGACGCAGATATCGCGGCTGAGCGAGGCGGAAATCCAGCCTTTAATCGACAAAGGCGTAATCAGCGGAGGAATGCTGCCCAAGGTAGATGCCTGTCTGACGGCTCTGCATGCGGGCGTCGGCCGTACCCACATAATCAACGGGAGTTTCCCGCATTCGCTGTTACTGGAAATCTATACCGACAAGGGTATCGGAACCTTAATTACAAGAGAATAAAAGAAATACGAGTACATTATGAATACACAGGAAGTGATCGAACAATTTAATCAATACGTGATCGGGAATTATGGCCGGCTGCCGAATGTGATTGTCAAGGGGCAGGGGAGCAAGATCTGGGATATCGAGGGGCGGGAATATCTGGACATGTTCCCCGGCTGGGCGGTCAGCGGGATCGGGCATTGCCATCCGAAGGTGGTGGAGGCCATCCGGCGGCAGGCGGGGGAACTGATTCACATGGACAATACCTTTTACAATGTACCGCAGGGGCACCTGGCGCAGATGCTCAGCCAGCGGGGATTCGGCGGCAAGTGCTTTTTCTGCAACAGCGGCGCCGAGGCGGTAGAGGCGGCGATCAAGCTCTCACGCGTGCATACGCCCAAGGGCAAATACAAGATTATTACGGCGATCGGCGGTTTTCACGGGCGGACGCTGGGGGCGCTGACGGCGACGGCCCAGCCGAAGTACCACCAGGGATTTTTGCCGCTGGTGCCGGGATTTGTTTATGTGCCGTATAATGATATCCCGGCGCTGGAGTCGGCGTTCGATGAGGAAGTGGCAGCGGTGCTGGTGGAGCCGATCCAGGGAGAAGGGGGCATTAATGTTCCGGATAAAGAATACCTGCTGAAGATCCGGGAGCTGTGCGACGCGAACCAGGCGCTGGTGATCTGGGATGAAGTGCAAAGCGGGATGGGGCGGACGGGAAAATGGTTTGCCCATCAGAATTTCGGGGTGGAGCCGGACATCATGACGATGGCCAAGGCGCTGGGCGGCGGGGTGTCGATCGGGGGAATCATGGCCCGGCCGGAGGTGGCCAAGGCACTGGTGCCGGGCACCCATGCCTCGACCTTTGGCGGCAATCCGCTGGTGTGTGCGGCGGCGATAGCGACGATTGAGGCGATTGAAGAAGAGAATCTGCTGGAGAATGCACGGGCAATGGGCGAGCATGCCCAGAAGCAACTGCGCCAGTTGCAAGGCAAATATTCCTGCATCGATCATGTGCGGGGCGTGGGGCTGATGATCGGTGTGCAGTTGACCGAGCCGGGCGCGGAGATCGTGAAGAAATGCTGGGCGCGGGGCATGCGGATCAATTGTACGCACGAGAGCGTGCTGCGGTTTATGCCGGCGATGAATGTGCGGGCGGAAGAAATCGATCAGGCGGTGTCGATTCTGGATAGTGCGATGGCGGAACTATATGGAGGAAACGCAGGATGACCAGGCATTTTTTAGAGATTGAACATTATTCACCGGATGAATTGCATGCCCTGCTGATTCAGGCGGCGTGTTTGAAAAGGTTGTATCTGGAGGGGGGGCTGGACCCATGTCTGAAGGGCAAGACCATGGCGGTGCTGTTCGAGAAACCCAGTTTGCGGACGAGGATCAGTTTTGAGGTGGGAATGGCGCAGTTGGGCGGGGCGACGGTGTATCTGCGGCCGGAGGATATGGGCGGGCTGGGCCAGCGGGAGCCGATCCGGGATCTGATGCGGGTATTGAACGGCTATGTGAATGCGGTGGTGGTGCGGACGTTCGGCCACGAATTGCTGCTGGAACTGGCCCAGCATGCCCGGATACCGGTCATCAACGCGCTGACGGATTTGGCGCATCCCTGCCAGGCGATGGCGGATATGCTGACGATTCAGGAGCATTTCGGGGAATTGAGCGGCCGGAAGGTGGTGTTTGTGGGGGATGGGAATAATGTGGCCCGGTCGCTGGCGTGGGCTTGCATGAAGCTGGGACTGCATTTTGTGATTGCCTCGCCGGAAGCGTATGCCTTACCGGAGGATTTTGTCAGCCATGTACAAAAGGAAAATGGACCGGGCCGATTCAGTGCCATGCAGGATCCCTGGGAAGCGGTCCGGGGAGCGGATGCGGTTTACAGCGACACCTGGACGAGCATGGGGCAGGAAAAGGAAAAAGAACGGCGGATCCGGGATTTTGCCGGGTATCAGATTACCCGCGAACTGATGGCGGCCACGGGGAAAAAATCGGTGGTGATGCATTGCCTGCCGGCGTACCGGGGGCTGGAGATCACCGATGAGGTGATTGAATCACCGCAGAGTATTGTGTTTGCGCAGGCGGAGAACCGGCTGCACTTTCAGCGGGCGTTGCTGAAGTATTTAATCCTGATGCAGTAAAAGATGAAGAAAGAAGCGCAGAAAAAACAGCCTCCTACGCGTCGCGTCCACGAACTGCGACCGATCCGGATTCAACGGGGATTTACCCGTACGGCAGGCGGTTCGGTGCTGATTGAAATGGGCGATACCAAGGTGCTGTGCACGGCCAGTTTTGCGCCGGCGGAGGTTCCGTCCTGGCGAAAAGACAGTGGTTTGGGGTGGGTGACGGCGGATTATTCGATGCTGCCGGCCTCGACCAGCCCGCGAAAGCCGCGGAGCAAGATTGGGCATACCGACAGCCGGGGCATGGAGATTCAGCGGCTGATCGGTCGGGTGCTGCGATCGGTGGTGGATTTTCAGAAGCTGGGAGAGAATAGCATCTATGTGGATTGCGATGTCTTGCAGGCGGACGGCGGAACGCGCACAGCGGCGATCAACGGCGGGTATATAGCGCTGGTGGATGCGGTCCGCTGGGCGATGCGGCAAGGATTTATCCCGGAGAATCCGATTCGGCAAGCGGTGGCGGCCATCAGTGTGGGGATCATCGACGGCAGAGTCCGGCTGGATCTGGATTATGAGCTGGACAGCCGGGCGGAAGTGGATTTGAATGTGGCGATGACGGCGGATGGCCGGTTTGTGGAACTGCAGGGGACCGGCGAAAAAAATACCTTCCGCCAAGACGATCTGGATGGTATGCTGAAGGCGGCCCGAAAAGGGATTCGGCAACTATTTAAATTGCAGAAGGAGGTGTTGCGATAGACCGA
>JAKQBU010000199.1 GCA_029573975.1 Planctomycetota bacterium | reverse complement strand
AGGCGGCCGGGGTGCTCTCGGTGTCGATCCATTCGGACCGCACGCAGAAACAGCGCCAGCACGCCCTGGACAGTTTTAAAAGAGGAAAATATCAGGTATTGGTGGCAACCGATATTGCCGCCCGCGGGATCGATGTGGAGGGGATTTCCCATGTGATCAATTATGATGTGCCGGCGTATCCTGAGGATTATGTCCACCGGATCGGGCGTACCGGCCGGGCCGCCGCCACCGGCGACGCGCTGACCTTCGTGTCACAGGACGAAGACAAACATCTTCGTATGATCGAAAAATTCATCGGCCGAAAATTAAAATTTGAAAATTGCGCCGGGTTTACTTCTGCCCGGCCCCAGTCCCTTCCTCCGCAGCCGTCGGAAAAACACCGGCCGCAGGTGTCTGGGAATCAACGCTTTTCCAAGAAAAAAACGATAAAGCCAAACCAGCCTGCAAGCACAAACAGAGACTCACCGTCAGGTGTTTCCATCCATGCTTCTCACAAACAGCGTCAACGCCGGGCCAAACGCCGGCAGTTTACAAGGTGAGAGGCGTATCTCGGAACGAATTTACCGGTGGGCGGCCACCCGATACCGGTGCAGGCTGACATCGGCGGCCAGATTGACGGCCTTGCCGACATTTAAACCGTTCCGGGTATGGCGGGCAAGGATTTCATGTAAATGCCGGAGGGTTTCTTCCGCCTCCTCATAGGCTCCCAGCCGTTCTTCCTGATGGTACTTGTCATTTCGCAGTTCCGGTCTCATCCTGAATCTCCAAAAATTGGGGTATAAGAAAATTTTATGACCACCAGTCATAAAAAAAGCCGCTGCCAACCTCTTCGGTCTGGCAGCGGCTTTTGAAATTCTTGTTTTATTCGTTCGTTCAGCTCACTGCCAGACCTCCTGTATAAAACGTGGAGCATACAATGATCTGCGCAGATTTACTATTGACGCTCGACCAGGCGTTCGTCATACGTTTCTTGGCAATCATTTTCTGGCTTGAACTCAACATATATTCACATTCCTATTCTATTTATATCGCGAAAATAATAAAAAGTCAACAGAAATGTAAAAATTTTGGTAAAAATCCCCCACGTGTTACCCGATACTAAAAAAGTGGGACCCCGGCCTGTAGGAGGCAGCCAGGCCGAGGCCCCGATCCAGGGCAGAACAAACTCTTGTCATTTCCAGCGTCGTAACGCTGGACGCTTCCGTCTCCACTCCCAAAATCCAACTGCATGCGTTAAAAACCGCTGCATTTCATCATCATTCTCTACATACTAATCATAAAATTCACATTACCAGAAGGCAAATGACGCCGAACTATTTTTTTCGATTTTATTTCTAAACACCTGTTTGCATAGCGATTATAACGATTGTAACGGCTGCGCCTTGCCGAAAATATCTTGCCGGAATCTCTCTTTTGGGATATCCGGCAGTACCATTTGCCGGTCCTGCTTCCCGGCGGGAATGGGGAGGCACTCCCAGGGATTTGCTGGATGAGGGAGTATTGTTTGCTATAATGGAACATACGGTTTCCTGCTGGAGTGCCGGAAGAAAAAAACTGGTGAGGTTATTGATTAACCGCAAGAAGAAAGCGAGTATAGTTTGCGAATTCTATTACTACAGCCTGACTATTTGAGCAAGGGGATCGGTTTTCGGGTAGTGGCCATGCCAGAACCGCTGCATTTGGAGATGGTGGCAGCGACAGTTCCCGATCATGACGTCCGAATCCTGGATATGCGATTGGATGGGAATCTGGATGGGGTGCTGCGGAAGTTCTGGCCGGAGATGGTTGCTGTTACTGCTTTGACACCAGAGGTTTACGCGGCGCAGGATCTTTTACGGCAGGTCAAGGGATTCTCCCCGGAGATATTTACCGTAGTGGGGGGGCATCATGCGACCCTGGTGCCGGAGGATTTTTTTATCCCCGATGTGGATGCTGTGGTGCTGGGGGAAGCGGAGGCAATCTTTGGCCAACTGGTACAGGCGGTGTCGGACCGGAGGGGGTTGTCCGGGGTAGAGGGGATTATCTGGCAGGACCGGAACGGGCAATTTATTCGAAACCAGTTACCGGCGGGCCGGGTGAATATGGACCGGCTCCCCTTACCGCGGCGAGACCTTACGGAAATGTACCGTCCGGACTATTTTTTTCTGTTTGATCGGCCGGATACCTCGGTGGCGACCTCCCGCGGCTGTCCGTACCGGTGTAATTTTTGCAGCGTTCATGAGTTTTATCACGGACGCATCAATCAAATGGCCCCGGAACGAATCCTGGCCGAAATTGCCACCATCGGGACCGACCATATTACCTTCGTGGATGATAATTTTTTGCTGAATTACCGCCGGGAAAGTGCCATCGCGGATATGCTGAAATCCGAAGGGATCCGGAAACGTTTTTCCATGGAATGCCGGACGGATTCCATCGTTCGGCATCCGGATCTGGTGGAAAAATGGGTGGATATCGGTTTGTATGCGGTGCTGTTGGGGCTGGAAGGCGGATCCGAAGAAACGCTTACCAAAGTAAACAAATCCAGCACGCTGGCGACAAACAATCGTGCGATTGAGATTCTGCAGGATCTGGGAGTGATTATCTGGGGGGCATTTATAGTGGATCCTGACTGGGCGGAAGAGGATTTTCAGAGGTTGCGGGAGTATGTCAGCCGGAAGAAAATCACCCATACCCAGTTTACGATTCTCACTCCTTTGCCGGGCACCCAATTGTATCGGGACCGATTGAATGATTTGCTAACCCGGGATTATTCCTGTTTTGATACCTTGCATGCGGTCTTGCCTACCCGGCTGCCGCGTGAAAAATTCTATCAGAATTTTTCGGAATTATATCGTCAGAACAATATGGCGCCGTATTATGATCTGGTGCGGGCTGGGAAGATGACCATTGCCGATTGCAAACACGGCAAGGAGATGCTCAAAGCGATGGCACAATGGGAACGATTGATCGAAAAAGATCCGATCCTGAGCGGCAAATGCATTTGACAATGGTGAAAATACCCCTGCCATACCTTTCGCAGCTCTTTTTACTTTTTGTCTGTTATACATCGTACCAGTACCAGGGGGATACGATGTTCCCTGGCCATCCCACTAAATAGTAAAAATAGCTTGACAGCCAAAGGGAAGCCATTCAGAATAGAATTTGCATTGTCGTAGAAATGGCTATATGTAAGTTATGAACGAGAAGATACACCGAGGATCAATGCCGCTAATTATAAAGCACTATCTGGCAAATACTTATATGCGTAGGAAACCCGGATTATCTTTTTTTGCAGCGATACTGGCAGTGTTGGTATCTTCGTGCAAAGTGGGGCCGGATTATGAAACACCCAAGGCCAAAGTGGCGGAGCAATGGAGTGGAAATTACGTCCCTGTAAAACAAGCGGATAGTGCGGCGGAGACGTTATGGTGGCAGAGTTTTGAGGATGCGGTACTCAATCAATTGATAGACAAAGCCTATCAGAACAACTTGTCCCTCCAAATAGCCGGCGCCCGTATCCTGGAGGCGCGGGCCAGACTCAACCAGGCCATCGGCAATTTGTTTCCCCAGCAGCAGGTTATCACGGGGGATCTCAATTATACCCGGCTGAATGACGGCCTGATTTCCAAACTTCCCGGTATTGATCCGGACCATGTGACCGACCAACTGCTGTTTGCCGCGACCTGGGAAATTGATTTTTGGGGGAAGTATCGCCGGAGTATCGAAGCCGAGGAGGCATCGTATCTGGGATCGGTTGCCGCTTATGAGGATGCGCTGATTACGCT
Organism: Planctomycetota bacterium; assembly: GCA_029573975.1. The sequence continues at coordinate 3,548 of JAKQBU010000199.1, read as the reverse complement.
GATCTCGGATGTGGCCGCCAGCTATGTAAATATACGCACCCTGGAGGAACGGCTGGTGGTGGCGGCGCGAAATGTGGAGACGCAGAAAGAGAGCCTGCGTATTGCGACGGTGCAGTTCCAGGCGGGAGAGACGGGAGAACGTGACGTGCAGCAGGCGATGACGCAACTGGCGCAGACGGAGGCACAAATTCCCCGGCTGGAAGAAACCCTCCGCCAAACCAAAAATGGGCTGGCGGTACTGCTGGGGGAGACGCCGGATCAGATTGACCGGTTTCTGATGGGACCGGGACAGATTCCTCCCCCCCCTTCCCAGGTGGCGGCGGGTATTCCGAGGGATTTGCTGCGCCGCCGTCCGGATGTGCGTCAGGCCGAACTGGCCGCCGCTTCTCAGTCAGCGTTGATCGGGGTGGCCACGGCCGAAATGTATCCCTCTTTTTCCTTATCCGGCCAGTTGGGAGCGTCGGCCAATAATCAGGGGCAAAATTCTCTGGCGGATATTTTTAACTGGTCCAGCCGGGATCTGAGCGCCGGGGCCGGATTTACTTTTCCGATTTTTAACTACGGCCGGCTGGTTAATCAGGTGCGTGTGCAGGATGCACAATTTCAACAGGCGGTACTCAATTATCAGAATACGGTGTTGGTGGCACAGCAGGAAGTGGAAAATGGATTGACCAGTTTTTCCTGCCAACAACGGGCAGTCGATCTTCTGACGCAGGCGGCCTCCGCGGCCCGCCGGTCCACCGAGCTGGCTATGCTGCAATATAAGGAGGGCCAAACGGATTATACCACCGTGCTGACGGCGGAGCAGGCACAATTGTCGGTGGAGGATGCGCTGGCCAGCAGCCGGGGCGGGGTGGTGCAGGGAATTATTTCGGTTTACCGGGCACTGGGAGGCGGATGGGAAATTCGCCAGGGCCATGATGTGATTTCGGATACAACCAAGGCGGAAATGGCAGAGCGGACCCCTTGGGGCAAGCTGCTGGAGCCGTCACAGCATTTGCCGGAGTCCACGGTGGAAGAGGATACAACCCCTGCGGAGGAAGGACAATACCAGCAGGCAAACGGGAGCGTAAAACCATGAGAGCGAAAGCATTTTTACTACTGGGATGTTGGCTGGCGGCCGCACTATTTGGGACAGGCTGCCGCAAACCTGTTGAAGCCCCGCCGCCGGTTCCGCCCTCGGTCACTATCATCCGTCCGATGGAAGAGATGGTTACCGATTCGATTGAGCTGACCGGGGTGGCGGCTGCCTCGCGGAGTGTGGATCTGGTGGCCCGGGTGTCAGGTTATCTGCAAACGATTAATTTTGAGGACGGAACGTTCGTCGAGGAAGGCCGGCTGCTGTTTGCGATTGAGCCGGATACGTATCAGCAGCAGTTGCGGCTGGCGCAGGCGGAGTTGACCAAGTCACAAGCAGAGTATGACCGCCAGACAGAATTATTGAAGAATAACGCTACTTCGGTGGCGAATGTGGAAAAATGGCTGAGTCAGCGGGATCAGGCGGCGGCTCAGGTGGAACTGGCGAAATTAAATCTGGGATATACCAGCGTATCGGCGCCGTTTAGCGGCTATATCGGTCGGCGGCAGGTGGATCCGGGCAACCTGGTTGGCCCCAGCGGGAATGTACGGCTGGCGACGCTCGATCAGATTATCCCAATTTATGTGTACTTTAATCTGAACGAGCGTGATGCCCTGCAAATTCGCGAAATGATGCAGAAGCAGGGAATGGAGGCGGCTGGTGGAGCGGTGGGAAAGGCGCCGATGTTCGTTGGCTTACAGAATGAGGAAGGCTACCCGCATGAGGGGACGCTCGATTTCGTGGACCGGAACGTCAGCACGTCCACGGGAACCATTGAGATGCGTGCGGTAGTGAAAAACGAGGACAAGACCTTTTTCCCAGGGCTGTTTGCGCGAATTAAAATTCCAGTCGGTAAAGAGCAGCCCATGCTGGTGGTGCCGGGTGCGGCTTTCGGCAATGACCAGGAGGGCGATTACGTGCTGGTAGCGGGTGACGGGGAGGTGGTGGCCCGGCGCTCCGTAGTGAAAGGACCGATGACGAAGGCCGGCTGTGCGGTCCGAAGCGGGCTGACGCCGGAAGACCGTGTCATTATCAGCGGATTAATGAATGCCAGGCCCGGTGCTAAAGTTACGGTGACAAACCCAAACGCTGATAAACATCCCTCGAACATTCCGGCCCGTTAGTTATTTTGTGAAAGGTTCTCATGTTTGCCAAATTTTTCATTGAGCGGCCGGTGCTGGCGAATGTCATTGCCATCGTGATTATGCTGCTGGGCGGGGTAGCGATTTTTCTGCTGCCGGTGGCGCAATACCCGCCTATCACCCCACCGACCGTTCAGGTTACCGCCACGTATCCCGGCGCCAGTGCGAAAACCTTGATTGAAGCGGTGGCGCTGCCCATCGAACAGCAGGTCAATGGGGTGGAAAAAATGCTGTATATGCAATCCACCTGCACGTCGGATGGGCGTTATACGCTGACGGTTACCTTCGATGTCGGTACCGACCTAGACTTCGCCCAGGTTCTGGTGCAAAACCGGGTGGCGGCGGCGATGTCGCTGCTGCCCACGGCGGTCCAGCAGCAGGGCGTGGTGACCAAAAAGAAATCCACGGCTATCCTCCAGATCATCACGTTAACCTCGACGAATAAGGCGCATGATGCCTTGTTTTTGAGCAACTATGGAACGATTGAACTGCGCGACAAGCTGGCCCGGCTGCCGGGCGTCGGCGATGTGATGGTATTCGGGATCGGGGAATACAGCATGCGGGTCTGGCTCGACCCGGAGCGTATGCGGCAGTGTTCGCTGATGCCGCGGGATATCATCAGTGCCATTCAAAAACAGAATGTCAAGGTCGCCGCCGGTCAGATCGGCATGCCGCCGGCGCCGGCCGGTCAGGATTTTCAAATCACCGTCAACGTTGAAGGGGCGTTAACGGAGGTGGATGAATTTGAGCGAATCATCGTTAAGGCGGCACCGGAGGGCGGCGGACAGATTACCCGTATCCGCGATATCGGGCGGGTGGAACTGGGCGCTCGAACGTATGGGCAGTTTTTCAAGATGGACGGCAGTGCCGCCGGCGGTATTGCGATTTACCAGTTGCCCCAGGCTAACGCCCTCGATACCGCCAAATGCGTCAAGTCCGCCATGGAACAGTATGCCCGGAATTTTCCCGCCGGTCTTACCTATCAGATTCCCTTCGATACCACCATTTTTGTCCGGGAATCCGTTAATGAAGTGTACAGCACCCTCTACGAGGCAGGCATTCTCGTTCTGTTGGTCATCATGGTCTTTCTGCAAAACTGGCGGGCGACCCTGGTTCCGGCTACGACGGTACCGGTGACGATCGTGGGTGCCTTTGCGGGAATGGCGGTGCTGGGTTTTTCCATCAATCTGCTTACGCTTTTCGCCATCGTGCTGGCCATCGGGATCGTGGTGGATGATGCCATTGTGGTGGTGGAAGGGGCGGCTAAACACATCGAACATGGTAAGACTCCCAAGCAGGCAAGCATTGACGCCATGGGAGAGCTATTC